>DASSBS010000110.1:0-15182 GCA_035698445.1 Woeseiaceae bacterium | reverse complement strand
ACTTGTTGCCGTAACGGCAACAAGTACGAAAGTACGACCCGGCACCCAAACCCGGCAACAAGTACGAAAGTACGACCCGGCACCGGTACCTGCGGCACCTGACAGGCAGCAACGACCTATGGAAAACTGCGATCCCTGAGTCTTCCAGATTACCTTCCCGATCCGGCCCTGCCATGAACCAGGTCTCGCGACTGCTGCTGCTTGCCGCGCTCGCCGCCGCCGTGCCCGGCTGCGGGTCGTCCGCCGCGGCCGAGGATGACGACCGCGTCTACGACCTGCATTACGTGGTGACGCTCGATCCGGCCGCGGAAGGCGCGCGCGTCGAGCTCACCCTCGAGCAGGACGACGATTACCTGCGCGAGCTCGATATGTCGCTGCTGGACGGCCGTATCGGCGACATCGAAGGCGACGGCGAGATCTCGATCGAGGACGGCCGCCTGAACTGGCTGCCGCCGGACGAGGGCGGCCGGCTGAGCTGGTTCGTGCGCATCAACCATCAGCGCGGCGACGACGGCTACGACGCCTACATGGCCGACGACTGGGCGCTCTTCCGCGGCGAGGACATCATCCCCTCGGCGGACACGCGCACGCTGAAACGCGCGCGCAGCGACACCCGCCTCACGTTCCGACTGCCCGAGGGCTGGTCGTCGGTCACGCCATACTTCGGCAATGACGACACGTTCGAGATCGACGACCCGGAGCGCCGCTTCGATACGCCGGAGGGATGGATGGTCGCCGGTGATATCGGCGTGCGCTACGGCACGATCTCGGGCGTTCGCACCAAGGTCGCCGGGCCGACCGGCTACGGCATCCGGCGCCTGGATATCCTCGCGTTCCTGCGCTGGACATTGCCCGAGGTCCTGCGCGTGTTGCCGGATTTCCCCGACCGGCTGACGATCGTGAGCGCGGGGGACCCGATGTGGCGCGGCGCGCTGTCCGGACCGCAATCGCTGTACATCCACGCCGATCGCCCGCTCATCAGCGAGAACGGCACGAGCACGCTGCTGCACGAAGTGATCCACGTCGGCATGGGGTTGTCCGCGAGGCGCGGCGCCGACTGGATCGTCGAGGGCTTTGCCGAGTACTACACGCTGGAAGTGCTGCGGCGCAGCGGCACGCTGGCCAAGCGGCGCTACGAGATGGCCCATCGGGACCTCGCCGAATGGGGCAGCGAAACGTCGGATCTTTGCGGCAAGCACTCCAGCGGCAGCCGCACGGCGCGTGCCGTGAGCATCTTGCGGAAGGTGGACACCGAGATCCGCGACGCAACGGATGGCCGCTCGAGCCTCGACGCCGTGCTCGCCGAGCTCGCGGACCTGGACCAGGAAATCACCGTCGCACGGTTTCGCGCGATCGCCGCCGGGATCGCCGGGGGCCCGATCGAGGCGCTCGCAAACCTCCCGGGCTGTCCGGAGTGAACCGCCAACGCGATCTCGAGTTGCTGCTCGGGTCCCGCACGCCGATGATCGTCATCGAGACGCGCGACGAATCGCGCATGCTGGAGCTCCTGGCCGGGATCGGCCGCTCGCGCAGGAGCGAGGAGTACGTGCCGCTGTTCCGCTGGAGCGTCACGGACGGGCTGCAACGGCTGGACATCGCGCTCGAGCCGCAGCTCCACAATGCCGCGCCCGTGGACGTGCTGAAACACATCCGGGCCGTGGACAAGGCCGGCATTTACGTCCTGCTCGATTTCCATCCCTACTTGCAGGAACCGGTGAACGTCCGCTTGCTGAAGGACATCTGCCTGCGGTTCGAGACCACGCCGCGGCAGCTCGTGCTCGTCAGCCACCGGATCGAGCTGCCGGCGGAGCTGGCGCCTTACAGCGCCCGCTTCGAGATGGCGCTGCCTTCCGCGGAAGAGCGGGCAAGCATCGTGAAACGCGTGGCAGACGAATGGGCGGCCGGGAATCCCGGTGCGCGCGTGCGGATCGACAAGAAAGCGCACGCCATGCTGCTCCGCAATCTCGCCGGCCTGACGGACGCGGACACGGAGCGCCTCGCCCGCAGCGCCATCGTCGATGACGGCGCCGTCACCGGCAGCGACCTGCCGGGCGTGATGCAGGCGAAGTACGCGCTCCTGAACGGTGGCGGCGTGCTGCAATTCGAATACGACACGCGGCGCTTCAGCGACGTCGGGGGGCTGACCCGCCTGAAGCACTGGCTCACCCAGCGGCGCCCGGCATTCGCGGCGGCAGGGGACGCGCCGCACCTGGACCCGCCGCGCGGGCTGTTGCTGATCGGGGTGCAGGGCTGCGGCAAGAGCCTCGCGGCCAAAGCGACCGCCGGCATTTTCGGCATTCCGCTGCTGCGCCTCGATTTCGGCTCGCTGTACAACAAATACCACGGCGAAACCGAGCGCAACCTGCGGGAGTCGCTGCGCACGGCCGACGTGATGGCGCCGTGCGTGCTCTGGATCGACGAGATCGAGAAGGGCCTGGCCGGACGCGGCGGCGAGACCGGCACGACCCAGCGCGTCCTCGCCGGGTTCCTCACCTGGCTCGCGGAGAAGCAGAGCAAGGTGTTCGTCGTCGCGACGGCCAACGACATCAGCGCCCTGCCGCCGGAGCTCGTGCGCAAGGGCCGCTTCGACGAGATCTTCTTCGTCGATCTGCCCGACCCCGAGGTGCGCGCGGAGATCGCCAGGATTCACCTCGCGAACCGCAACCAGGTGCTGGACGCGCTGGACATCGGCCGCGTGGCGGCCGCCACGGAGGGCTTTTCCGGCGCGGAAATCGAGCAGGCCATCGTCTCGGCTTTGTACACCGCGTATGCGCAGGGCGGCGCGCTGACCCTCCACCACCTGCTCGACGCCGTGCGCGCCACCCGCCCCCTGTCCGTCGTCATGGCCGAGCACGTGGCGCGCCTGCGCCAGTGGGCGGACGGCCGGACCGTGCCCTGCGACTGAGATCGATCGTGCGAGCGTGCTAGAATTCCGCAATGGCTAATAAAAGCAAAAATACCGAAGAGTTAGCCTCCGATCTCGATGACGACACCTCGGAGCTCGAGCTGCTCCCGTCCACCTGGTCGGACCCGGCGCAGGACTACGAGGCCGAATCAGACGCCGCGACCCACTCGTTCGAAAGCCTCGAAAGCGAGGGCGAGCGCAAATCCGTCGACATGCTGCAGGTGGAGCTGCGCGAGCGTGACGACTACATCGGGCGCCTCGAATACGACCTCGAGCAACTGCGGGCGCGCGCGACGGGGCTCGACACCGAGCTGAAGGCACGCGGTGCGCTCACCGAGGGTCTCGCGGCCGAGCTCCAGGAGGCGCGGCAGGCGTTGCTCGCGGCCCGCGATCGGCTCGACGAGCGCGACCAGGCGTTCACCGAGCTGGAATCCCGGCTCAAGGGCTCGGAAACCGCACTGAAGAAAGCGCACGGGGCAGCCGCATCGCTGCGCTCCGAAATGGCGGCGCTGGAAACGGCCAGGGCCGAAGACGAGCGCCGCATCGGCGCTCTGACCGGCGAGCTGGAGCACGCGCGGACTGCGCATACGGACGCCGCCGCGGAGCGCTATCGGCAGCTCCGGCAGGAGAACGAGCGCCTGGCCGGCGCACTCCTCGGTTCTGCCGGCGAGATTCGCGGGCAGCGGGAACAGGCGGCGAGGATCGAAGCCTATGCCGATGCCCTGCGACGTCAACTGCAGGACCGGGCGGCGGAGCTGGACGCCATGACGACCAGCCGGCAAAGCACGCAGGCCGCGCTCGACGACGCGCGTGCGAAGGTGGCGGAGCTCCACGAGCAGGTGGACCGCCAAAACCGCGCCACGGCCGCCCTGCAGGAAGCAAGCCGGGCAGAGCGGGAGCGCCTGGAAAAAACGCTCGAGGAGGCGCGCGCCGAGCTCGCGGTGGCGGAGGAAGCCGTCGCCGCAAGCCGGTCCACCAGCGAGCAGCTCGCGTCGGAGCTCGTCGACACTACCGGCTCCCGGCTCGCGCTCGAATCGCAACTCTCCCGGGCCGAAGAAGAATGGCGCGCTGAGATCGCCAGACTCAAACGGCAGATCAAGCGGCTGGAGCAGGCGCTCGAGGACTCCGAAAGCAAGGTGGCGAACAAGGATGCCGCGATCAGCGTGCTCCTCGCCGAGCTCGCCGACAAGCCGCAGGCGGGCGTCTCCGACGTCCAGGCCGATACCCCGCCGCCGCGGCCTGGCGAACGCCGGACGCCTGCGGCGGACGATAAGCACGGCGGCGAAAAGGAAAGAACGACCCGCCTGCTCGTCGGCACCATCGACGGGCAGGAAGTTCGTTTTCCGCTGTTCAAGAACAAGCTCACGATCGGCCGCACCGCGCACAATGACATCCAGCTCAAGCAGCAGTTCATCAGCCGCCGGCACGCGGTTGTCGTGTGCGAGAACGACAGCACCCGCATCGTCGACTGGGGCAGCAAGAACGGCATTTACGTCAACGGTGCGCGGGTGTCGGAAAAGGTGCTGAAAAGCGGCGACCAGCTCACCGTGGGTACGGCAGAGTTTCGGTTCGAAGAACGCCCGAAGCGCTAGTGGCCTGGCGCAGAAAGGGTCGACCCTGCACCGGCTACGTTTCCGCGTCCTTCTGTGAGGCCAATCACGGCAATGCGTGCTTGCTTGCGCTAGTCTCGTGCGCAATCCTCCAGCCGACAGCAGCAGACGATCACAGTGCCCGGGACGGCGCCGAAACAGATAGACCTGAGCGCAACCAAGGACGTCGCGCGCGCCGCCGAGCAGCTAGCAACGAAAAAGATCTGGCTGCCGAAGCTCCTGTACGACAGCCTTCCGTGGTTTTACCTCGCCGCCGGACTGGCGGCTTTTTTTGCGACGCTCTACGTCAGCACCTGGCTTTGGGTGTTGCCGCATTACCTGCTGTTCTCACTCGCCTGCCTGCACCTCTCGTTTGCCGTGCTCCGCAAGCGGCGGCGCGCGCGCCGCGCGTCGCGGGATACCTCGCCGCGCGATTGAACGCCGAATACGCGGCACGGGGGTTGACCTGCCGCAGGGCTTGGTGAAGGATGCGACCACCTGAGCGAGCGGGCTGCAAATCGTGCAATCCACTGAAGTAAAAAATCGGCTGTTGAAGGAAACCGCGCTGCTGGCGATCCTGGTCTTCTTCGGTCTCGCCGTCCTGCCACTGTGCATCTATCTCGTGGGCGAGGCGATCTTCGGCGAATACGGCAGTGGCGGATTCGGCAGTTTCTTCGGCGCGCTGCATCGCGAGCTGCGCGAAGGCGAACCGGCCGCCTGGTTCCTGCTGCTCTCCCCCTACCTCCTGTGGCAGCTTGTCAGGCTGACCCTGTGGGGCTTCCGGCAACTGGGGCCGCGCGGCAGCGAGTCCGCCGACACCGCCCGGGACGCGCCCGGAAAACTGTGACCGGCTTCACAAATTCTCTTTCCAGTACAACGATTTGAACGACATAAGCTAGAACTTATGTCACTGCTGGTGCATGCTGCGAGGACCCGCGGATTATAGTGATCGCGCGGACCTTACAGTGGCCACGAGAGTAGTCCGGAAGACGATGATGCAGCAGTTTCTCAGATGGCTGGGCCTGCGCCTCTTCGGGCAAAAGGCGGCACCGGAGCCGACGCCGCGGCCCGTCGGTGTGCGGGTTCGTCCGCCGGCCGCACGCCCGCAAACGCCGAAGCCGCAGTCCGTCGAATTCACGCCGGAAGTCAGCGGCACGGTCGCCGACGGTGGCCCCGGCAAGAACGTGTTCGTGCGCAACCGCTTCGTCCGCGAAGACACCGGCACGCATGAAACGCTGAAGATCCTCGACGACTCCCTCCTCGAAGCGCAAGAGGAAGCCGGCATCGACCCGTACAACACCGGCCGTTTCGACCGCTCCAAATCCTGGGACTTCCGTTTCCGCAAGTAAGCCCCAGGGGCTCCGCACGGCGCCGAATTGACGCTTGGGCTCGACCGCGGGTAACCTCGCGGGCTCTCGACGGCAGGCGCACAACCAATGAGCCTCAGGGTTTCCTTCGACCTCGAAGAGAGCGATCTCAACCATTTCCGGCTGATCATGCGCGAGGCGCGGAACGCCGCCGCGAATTCCTCACCGGAGGAAATCGTTGCCGGCGCGCGCCACCGGCTGGCGCAGGTCGGCACGGACAAGGTTCCCCACTTCATCGGGGAACGGCTGGCGAACCTCGATCTCATGATCCGCATGCTCGCCGACCACGAATGGCGGCTGCCGAAGCAGGAATCCGCGCGCGTCCTGAACGCCCTCGCCTATTTCAGCGAGCCGAACGACCTGATCCCCGACCATATTCCGGGGCTCGGCTTCCTCGACGATGCGATCATGATCGAGCTGGTCGCGCGCGAGCTGAAGCACGAGCTCGAGGCCTACCGGGATTTCTGCGCTTTCCGCGAGCGGAATCCATTATCCAGGCCGAGATCGCCGGATGCCACGCGGGAAGCCTGGCTCGAGGAGCGGCGGAAGGAGCTCCAGTCACGCATGCGCCGCCGCCGCAAGCGCCACCACGCCGCCGCCGGGAAGGACCGCCCGCGTCTTTTTTGACGTGCAGGAGCCCGTCTCACCGCGACCGGACCCGGACCGCCGTATCGCCCGTGGGACGCTCCCACAACCGAATCCCGCACCTGCGGGGTCCGTCTCACGGGTGACATAACCGGCGGGCCGCGCCAGTCAAGGCCAGTAGTAAAACCCCACCAGGACCAGTCCCAGCCACATCAGAAGCTGCGCCGGGATGCGCCACTTGTGTCGAATGATCAGTCCGTAGAAACTCAATGCGGAAATCGCGGTCATAGCTGAGAACAGCGCCAGGCTGCCGCGCATGGCGTCGAATTCCGCCACGAGCCGCGGGTAGTCGTCGCGCAGCAGCAGGAACATGATCATGACCGCTACCAGGCTCACGGTAATTGACAGGCACGAGCCCAGAACAATGCCGGTAAGGACGGTCAAAGGACGCATGTCCGGATACCTCTGGCGGGCCGCTCGCTGACGGTCCACGAATGACTTTTTTGCTGATTGCGCCCTTGATTGGCGGGCCGGTGCACTCTAGCCTAGTGTCCTGTCCCGTCAATATATTGCATAAGGCGCGCGTGGATTTTTGTGGCTGGCAAGGCACGACGACGAGCAATAGCACCGCTATTGCGCGGAGCCGCAACGCCGCCGGACGCAAAAAGGCGCCGCGAATTATGCGACAAATTGGCGGGGCAGGACACTAGTGGCCTGTTACAGGCCACTAGCCGAACTGCCCCGCCTCTGAAGCTCTGCCGACCCCATAGCCCGAGAACGATGGAGACCATCTTGAAACAGACCGAATCCGGTGTACGCCGAAAAGTCCTTGCGATCCTGCTGGGCATGCTTGCCCTTCCGGCGCTGGCGGCGACGCCGTCGACCGCCGACCCGGAGCTGGCTCCGCTGCCGAAGCACGAGCGCATCGGTGAGCTCGTCACCGAATTCGTGGAGAAATCACATTACCAGCATGCGTCGGTAGATGACGCTCTCTCGGAGCAGATCCTCAAACGCTACATCGAGGCGCTCGACGGTAATCACATGTACCTGCTGAAGAGCGACGTCGAGGCGTTCCAGAAGTACAACCACCGGCTCGATGACATGGTGCGCTCGGAATCGCTGGAGCCCGTGTTCCAGATGTTCGAGGTCTACCGCACACGGGCGCGCGAGCGGCTGAATTACGCACTGAAGGTGCTCGAAACCAAGCCCGATTTCACGGTCGACGAAGAGTATGTTTTCGACCGCGAAGAGCTCGGCTGGGCCGACACGACCGCGCAACTCGATGAGTTGTGGCGCAAGCGCGTGAAGAACGACGCGCTGAGCCTGGTGCTCGCCGAGAAGGAATGGCCGGAAGTGCAGGAAACATTGCACAAACGCTACTCCCGGTTCCTCAAGCGCATGGACCAGATCAAGAGCGACGACGTCTTCGAGACATTCATGAATGCGTTCGCGCACACGCTCGACCCGCACTCCAGTTACCTGTCACCGCGCAGTTCGGAGGAATACCGGATCGCGATGAGCCTCTCGTATTTTGGCATCGGCGCCTCGCTGCAGCTCGAGGACGACTACGTGAAAGTCGTCGAGGTGATCCCGGGCGGGCCCGCCGACATCGATGGCCGGCTGCAGCCTGACGACCGCATCACCGCGGTCGCCCAGGGCGCGGACGGTGAGCTGGTCGACGTGATCGGCTGGCGGCTGGACGACGTCGTGCAGCTCATCCGCGGTCCGGCCGAGACGGTCGTGCAGTTGCAGATCCTGCCGGGCGGCGCCTTGCCGGGATCCGCGCCGAAAACGATCAGCCTGACCCGCAACCAGGTGAAGCTCGAGGAACAAGCGGCGCAAAGCGACATTGTCACGGTGCCGAAGGACGGCCGGGACTGGAAGATCGGCGTCATCGAGGTCCCGAGCTTCTACCGCGATTACCGCGCCCTGAGCAACGGCGACGAGAATTACACGAGCACGACGCGCGACGTGAAACGCCTGATTGCCGAGCTGGAACAAAAAGGCATCGACGGCCTGATCATCGACCTGCGTGACAACGGCGGCGGGCACCTGACCGAAGCGACGGCGCTCTCCGGCCTCTTCATCGACAACGGTCCCGTGGTCCAGCTCAAGGGCGCCAACGGGCGCATCACCCGGCTGGATGACCCCGACCCGGTGGAGCGCGTGTACTACAGCGGCCCGCTCGCGGTGCTGGTGAACCGTTACAGTGCGTCCGCATCCGAGATTTTCGCCGCCGCGATCCAGGACTATGAGCGCGGCATCATCATCGGCCAGCGCACCTTCGGGAAGGGCACGGTGCAGAACCTGTACTCGCTCGACCAGTACGTGCGCTCGCCCGAAGGCGAAGGCCTGGGGCAGCTCACCCTCACCATCGGCAAGTATTACCGCGTGACCGGCGCCAGCACCCAGAATCGCGGCGTCACGCCGGACATCCCGCTGCCTTCCGTCATCGACGCCAGCGTCGTCGGCGAGAGCGCCCGCGAAACCGCCCTGCCCTGGGACGAGGTCCACACGACCAAATTCGAGCCCGGGCAGCCGCTGGACCGCATCGTTGCCACGTTGACCGCGAGCCAGCTCTCACGCAGCAAAACCGACCCGGACTTCCAGTACCTGGTGGAAGGGATCAAGGACGCGGAGGAAATCCGCTCGCGGAAGGTCGTGTCCCTGAACCTGGAGACGCGTCGTGCGGAGCGGGAGACAGAACTGAACGAGCGGCTCGAGCGGGAGAATGCGCGGCGAGCGGCGCTTGGCCTCGAGCCGATCACCGACACCGAGGCGCTGGAGGATCTGGAAGAGCCGGACGTCCAGCTTGACCAGGCCGCGGCCATTGTTACAGACTTGGCCGAGCTGAGGCAACTCGAGACATTGCCGACGCAAAAGGCTGCCCGCGCGGACCAATAGGCGCTGTGGACCCCGTCGCGACGGGTGCGACGGGGTGTGCCGGAATCCGGCGATGCTTGAAAGCCGGCGGGCAGGTGTTATACTGATGTAAAACACCAATACCAGCCGCGTGGGAGATCGCCTTGGAAACGCCAACAGTCCCCGGTCGCCAATTGGCCACGAAACCCCTCCTCAGGTGCGTTGCGTTGCTGTCGCTGGCTTTTGCCGCGACGGTTTCGGCCGCGCCCTGCGGCGCGGCTGGCGGGTGCGACTCCGCCGCGCGCGGCCTCCGGAATGCCGATACCCAGCTGGACCGGCTGACGGTGCGAATGGTCGACCTCGGCGATGCGACCGCGGCCGACGCGCCGGCCGACCCGGGCGCTACCGAGTCCCTGGCGCCGCTGCTGTTCCTCGCGCCGCGGGTCACGTCGATTCTCGAGGATGTCTTCGAGGCCGATGCCGGCACGCAAGCCGAAGGCGATGCCAGGAACACCGGCAGCGACGCGGAGGCGCCGCCGGAAGCGGTGCTCCGTTCGCCGGTCGCCGAGACTGATCCGGCTGCGAGCGCTCACGGCCCCTCGCCGGAGATGGATCACACGTCGATCCTGCCGAAGTATCAGCGGCAGATGTACCGCACGGACATCTGACCGGAGCCGCGCGGGCGTCCTGTCCCGCAAACAACTCCGCGACCGGACACTACCGGCTGAGGATTTTCGCGATCCCCCAGTAGTTCTCGCCGAGCAGGTTTGCTTCGCTTTCCCTGACGCTGCCGTCATCCATGATGTCGAAGAGGGTCGTGACGGTGCCGGCCACCGGCACGGCATCGCTGTCGCTGCGGAACAGGGCTTTCTTGCCGATCTGCTTCGCCCGCTGCTGCAACAGGTCCGCGACGTCACCGCTCTCATCCATGGCCTCGCTGCGCTTCTGGATACGCGCCAGCATATGGGTACAGTCCTGGCGGCTGCCGTACTTGATCGCGCCGACGCTCTTGTCGCAGGCCTCCTTGGCGAGCGCCGCCAATTCGCTGTCCTCGAAATCGAGGTAGAGCTGTTGCGCAAACGCGAGAATCAGCAGGTTGATCGAGCGTTTCGTCGGCAGGTCGAGTCCCTGGTTCTCCGGCGGCTTGGCGTTCCGGATGGCCTCGAGCTTATCTGCCAGCGCCTGTTCCGCCTGGCGATTCTCCTCGATCTGCTGCACAAGGCGCTCCAGCACGGCAGTGATCGAGCGCCGCTTGAAGATTTTCATGAAGCCGCTCATCGCGACCAGGCGGTTCTTCTCTGACTGGAGATCCGCTTCGAGCTGCAAGGTGTGCTCGCCCTGCTCGGCGATCTTCTGCTCGAGCAGCCGGCTCTGGCGCGCCCGCTCCTCGTTCCATTTGACGAGCAGGCTATTGTGCTGCCGCTGTTCGCGTTGCTGTTTCAACTGCTCCGCGAACTTCGCGAGCTTTCGCTGGCAGCGCAGCGCCAGGCTGCGTAGCTGGTAGAACACGACGACGTTGGCGGCCCAGTCCGCATTGAGCAACAGCTCTTCCAGGTGATCCAGTTTCTGCTGCAGCCGCGCGGTGGCGCCTTCCTGCTGCTTGATCTTGTCCTGGAGCCGGTATTGCTCCTTGCGCATGCCCGCGAATTCTTTCTTGAGCTCCGCGCGGTTCCAATACAGGTGCAGCAGCTTCTCGCTGTCCTGCGACTGCGCTGCGGAATTACCGAATAGGGCTGCCAGGTTCGCCAAGGGTCGTTCCTCTTGCCCGCCCCGCTCCGGCGCGCGGGCGTAACCGCCGCCGGCCGGTGGACCGCGAAATAATGACAAGGAGGAAGCCTTCAATCCTTGATTGAATCGACAGTTTCAAGGTGCCGTTCAAGGTGCACCTTAGCGCTCGAGGATGAGGTGACCCTGGTCCATGAGGTATTCGAGCCACTTGTTGAGGACCGTGTTGCGCCGCCACCGGGCGTCCAGCTCGGCGCGGTGCACGAGTGACAGGCGGCGTAATTCCGCGTGCCGGTGATCGACGCGGATGCCCGTTGCTTCCGCCAGGCGGCCGTCGAGATAAGCCCGGATCTGCATGTTCGGATCCGCAATGCGCGTGCCGTTCTCCTCGAAGAAATAGGACAGCGACAGTGTGACGGTGTATCGGCTTCGATCCAGGATTTCGAGATGCAGGTCGCAATCGCCGGCGACCCGTGACTGGTAGTAACCGTCCAGCCGGTCGAGCTCGGGGATGAGGTGTTTGAGCCGGATGAAATTACTTTCGTACAAGAGCATGAGGCCGATAAAACTGCGAGGTTTTACGACCGTCTGCGGAACGAGCTGGTAGTCCAGTAACATGGGGCAAATATATCACAGCGTTCCTTCCGCACTAGCCATGCAAATCCGGTTCCAGTTCACGGAAAAAGACATCCGTCGAACATGCGAAAATCAGGGTCGCACCCGCCTCTCGACCCCTGTACTATCAAGAATTCGACTCGCGATTTCCTCGATCGAAAATTCCGTTGTATCCACGTACGGAATGTTGTACCGCTTGAAGATTTTTTCGGCTTCGCGCAACTCGAAGCGAACCTGCTGCGCCGTGGAGTACCGACCGAGCGCGCGCCGCTCTTTCCGGATCTGCCGCAATCTCGTCGGCGCGATCGTCAACCCGAACAATTTCGTTCTCTGCGACACCAGGATGTCGGGCAGCGTGCCGCTGTCGAACTCCTCGTCCGTCAGGGGGAAGTTTGCCGCGTACACGCCGTATTGCAGCGCCAGGTAGAGGCAGGTCGGCGTCTTGCCGCTTCGCGATACCCCGACGAGGATTACGTCGGCCATCTCGTAATTGCGCGTAATCGCGCCGTCGTCGTTCGCCAGCGCGAAATTCGTCGCTTCGATCCGCTTCATGTAGGCCTCGATGTCGCTCATGCCGTGTGCGCGGCCGGGCTGGTGCGTTGACACCTGCTCGAATTCCTTCTCGAGGGGCTCCAGGAATACGTCGAAAATGTCGAGATGAAGGCCGTCCGCTTTGCGGACAATGGCCCGGAAATCGTCCTGCACGAGCGTCGAGAAAACGATCGGCTTCAGGGCTGCCGTGCGGGCCGCATCGTTGATCTTTTTGACAGCCTCCCGTGCCTTGTCATCGGTATCTATAAATGGCAAAGTCACTTGCCGAAATTGCTGGCCATCGAACTGGGTCAAGAGGCTGTGTCCCAGCGTTTCCGCCGTTACGCCGGTCTGGTCCGACAGAAAAAATACTGTTCGTTCGCTCATCCGGAAGCTCCCCTGCACGTCCCGTGACCGGGGTGGTGGTATGGGCGAGTGTACTTCGGAGGGTGCGGGACTTGAAAGCGCTCATTCCGGCCGCTGAAGTAATTTTTCGAGCGTCGTGTGCCCCGTCCGCGGCGGGGTGGACTAGCTAAGGGAGTCGAACTTGGAGCCGTATGTCGTCAAGCTGGAAGAGCTTGGCATGGAAAACGTCGATATCGTCGGCGGAAAGAACGCTTCGCTCGGAGAGATGATCGGGAAGCTCAGCGAGGTCGGCGTGCTGGTGCCCGGCGGCTTTGCCACGACTTCGGCGGCTTATCGCGAGTTCCTGAAGAGCGATGGCCTCGACGAGCGAATCCGCGAACGGCTGCAGGACCTCGACGTCGACGACATCGAGGGACTCACCAATGCCGGCCGCAGCATCCGTGGCTGGATCGGGGAAACGGCGTTACCCGCCCGGTTGCGGGAGGGCATCGAGCGCGCCTGGGAAGAGATGGCCGCCGGACGGGACATCTGCGTGGCGGTGCGTTCCTCGGCGACCGCCGAAGATCTTCCGGACGCCTCTTTCGCGGGGCAGCAGGAGACATTCCTGAACGTGCGCGGGCTCGAGAACCTGGTCGACGCCCTGCACCAGGTGTATGCGTCGTTGTTCAATGACCGCGCCATCGCCTATCGCGTGCACCAGGGCTTCGATCATTCGCAGGTCGCGCTGTCCGTGGGTGTCCAGCACATGGTGCGCAGCGACCTGGCAGCGTCGGGAGTCATGTTCACCCTCGATACCGAGTCGGGCTTCCGGGACGCGGTCTTCATTACATCGTCCTACGGTCTCGGTGAAACGGTCGTTCAGGGAGCGGTAAACCCGGATGAGTTCTACGTCTACAAGCCGGCCCTGCAAAGCGGCCATCATCCGATCCTGCGCAAGAACCTCGGCAGCAAAGCCATCAAGATGGTGTTCAGCGAAAATCCGCAACCCGGCAAAACCGTGGAGACGGTCGACGTCGCGGAAGCGGAAACCCTCGCCTTCTCGCTGACGGATGGCGAAGTCATCGAGCTGGCGCGCACCGCGGTGATTATCGAGAACCATTACGGCCGTCCGATGGACATCGAGTGGGGCAAGGACGGCAGCGACGGCAAGCTGTACATCCTGCAGGCGCGCCCCGAAACCGTACAGAGCCGCAGCGGCCGGACGATCCAGCGCTTCACGCTGCAGGACCGCTCGAAGGTGCTGTGCACGGGACGCAGCATCGGGCAGAAGATCGGCGCGGGCGCCGCAAAGGTCATCAGGGACGTGAGCGAAATGGGGCGCGTGCAATCGGGCGACGTCCTGATTTCCGACATGACGGATCCGGACTGGGAGCCGGTGATGAAGCGCGCGGCCGCCATCGTGACGAACCGCGGCGGGCGAACCTGTCATGCCGCGATTATCGCGCGCGAGCTCGGCATCCCCGCCGTGGTCGGCTGCGGCAACGCAACCACCGCCATCGACGACGGCGCCGAGGTCACCGTGAGCTGTGCCGAAGGCGATGAAGGTTATGTCTACGACGGGCAGTTGCGCTTCGAGGAGAAGGAGATCGAGCTCGATTCGCTGCCCGATATCCCGGTGAAGATCATGATGAACGTCGGCAATCCCGACCGCGCGTTCGATTTCGCCAATATCCCGAACCACGGGGTCGGGCTCGCGCGGCTGGAGTTCATCATCAACCGCATGATCGGGGTGCACCCGAACGCGCTGCTCGACTACGACAGCATCGGCAGCGACGTGCGGGAAGCGATCGACGAGCAGATGGCCGGTTACGCATCGCCAACCGCCTTTTTCGTCGACAAGCTCGCCGAGGGCGTCGCCACCATCGCCGCCGCGTTCGCGCCCGAGCCGGTCATCGTGCGACTGTCCGATTTCAAGACCAACGAATACGCAAACCTGATCGGCGGCGAAGCCTATGAGCCGCGCGAGGAGAACCCGATGCTCGGCTTTCGCGGCGCCTCGCGTTACGTGGCGCCGAGCTTCAAGCCCTGCTTCGAGCTGGAATGCGCCGCCCTCCGCAAGGTGCGCAACGACATGGGCCTCAAGAACGTGCAGGTCATGATCCCGTTCGTGCGCACCGTGCCGCAGGCAGAGCAGGTGATCGGGTTACTGGAGCAGAACGGGTTGAAGCGCGGCGACGACGGGCTGCAAGTCATCATGATGTGCGAGCTGCCGACGAACGCGCTGCTCGCGGACCGCTACCTTGATCATTTCGACGGCATGTCGATCGGCTCGAACGACATGACGCAGCTTACGCTGGGACTGGACCGCGACTCCGCGCTGATCGCCGACCTGTTCGACGAGCGCGACGCGGCCGTGAAAGCGATGCTCGCCCTCGCCATCAAGTCCTGCAAGGAACGCGGCAAGTACGTCGGCATCTGCGGCCAGGGCCCGTCGGATCACCCGGATCTCGCCCTCTGGCTCGTCGAGCAAGGGATCGACAGCCTTTCACTCAATCCCGACACGGTCGTGGAAACCTGGATGTTCCTGGCCGGCGAAGCGGTGGCGTAGGCACGAAGGTAGTCGAATGCGAGTCGCCCGTGAGACGGGCTCCTACAGCGAACCGAGCGTTGCAGGAGCCCTTCTCACGGGCGACCGAC
>DASSBS010000109.1:0-35341 GCA_035698445.1 Woeseiaceae bacterium | reverse complement strand
AGTCGGCCTGTCGCTGGAGAAGACGACGATCGAGGACCTCGGTGAAGCCAAGAAAGTGCAGATCACCAAGGAGAACACCACGATCATCGACGGCGCCGGCCGGGCCGAAGACATCAAGGGCCGTGTCGAGCAGATCAATGCCGAGATCGAGGAATCGAGCTCCGATTACGACAAGGACAAGCTGCAGGAGCGCGTTGCGAAGCTCTCCGGCGGCGTTGCCGTGGTCAAGGTCGGTGCCGCGACGGAAGTCGAGATGAAGGAAAAGAAGGCACGCGTCGAAGACGCGCTGCATGCCACCCGGGCCGCCGTCGAGGAAGGCGTCGTCGCGGGTGGTGGCGTTGCCTTCATCCGGGCCGTGGCCGCGATCAGCAAGTTCGAAGGCGACAACGACGACCAGACGGTCGGCGTCAACATCCTGCGCCGCGCGGTCGAAGAGCCGCTGCGCCAGATCGTCCGGAACGCGGGCGGTGACGCGAGCGTCGTGTTGAACGCGGTTGCCAAAGGTAAGGGCAATTACGGCTACAATGCCGCCACCGGTGAGTACGGCGACATGGTCGAGATGGGCATCATCGATCCGACCAAGGTCACGCGTTATGCGCTGCAGAACGCCGCATCGGTATCGGGACTGCTGCTTACCACGGAGGCGATGATCGCCGAAGCGCCGAAGGAAGAATCCCCGGCCATGCCCGACATGAGCGGCATGGGGGGCATGGGCGGCATGATGTAATCAGCCGTCGATTGCCGACGACGCAAGCGAAAAGCCCCGCTCCGGCGGGGCTTTTTTTGTGCCGTGTCAATAAGGCGGTGATGTCCTGGCGGGTGCAGATCATCTGCGGCTCGTTCAGGTTCCCTTACGGGACAGAAGCCCCGGCTTGGGATACGCTGAGCACGCTCGCGGCGCGCGCCTGCAAGGGCCGGCTGCGAGCTGCCCTGAGGACAAGAACAATTCACTGGAGGGGTGCTCATGAAAAGAATGGGTGTGCTGCTGTTTCTGCCGGGGGCCGGCTCGATCTTGCTCGGTTTTCTCGGATTTGAGTTCAGGCTGTTGATTTGGGTGGACAACTGGGGCACGGCGGTGGGCCGGGCCATCCGTGGCGTGCTCATGCTCGTCGGGGTTGCGCTCTGGTTTATGGGGTACAGGGCAGAAGCCTTGAATGTACGGTAATATACCGTACACAGGAGGCTACCGATGTCCAATACCGCCGCCCGTCTGGATCTGCGTCTGGACGCGAAAGACAAAGACCGGATCGCCCGCGCTGCAGCCCTGCGTGGCGTGCCGGTGTCCACGTTCGTGCGCGAAGCCGTCCTGCGGGAGGCGGACGCCGCGATGGCAACCGAACTGACCGTCACCCTTGCGGCCGCGGAGTCGCGCCGCTTCCTCGACGCCCTTGAAAAGCCGTTCCGGCCAAATACCCGGCTGAAAAAGGCAATGGAGCGCGGTTTGCAGCGGCGCTGACGGGTGCTTCTGATTGCGCGCCTGGACGGTCGCCGGCACGACCGGGCCGCATTCGATTGCGGTTTGCCGGCGCTGAACGACTATCTGCGCCAGCGAGCCTCCCGGCACCAGCGCGACGGAATCGCAACCACGCATGTGCTGTGTGATGATGGAATGCCGTCGCGGATTCTCGGCTACTACACGCTATCCGCCGCCCAGCTCTTGCTGACTGACCTCCAGGAATCCGACCGCCAGCGGTTACCGCGGTATCCCGTCCCCGCCGCTCGGCTGGCCCGGTTGGCCATTGCAAGGAAAGAACAGGGGTGCGGACTGGGTGCCGCACTCCTCCAGGATGCCGTGAAGCGTTGCCTCGCGCTCCGCGACGAGCTGGGGATCCGTCTCCTGGCGGTGAACGCCAAAGACGACCAGGTCGCCGGGTTTTATCGCGCCTTTGGCTTTCGGCCGACAGCGCATGCTGCACTCACCCTGTACCTGCCATTGGGGGCAGGCGGGCGATGATCGACCAACGACGGAGCAGCCATGCGCGCTCGAAACCTGCTGGTACCTCCGGCTGCTCGAGAACACACAGCGAGCCCTGCGATCTACTGGAGCTCCCATCGCACCTGCAGGAATACCGTACGAGGAATGCGGCTGCGAGTGGCGATGGGTCCGTACTCCGCGTGATCGGCATCGAGCAGATTCTGGGCTGCAAGCGACAGCTCGAGATTCGGCTGCAATTTCCAGGCGAATCGCATATCGACCGCCGTGTAGGCGGGTACGTCGGGACTCGACAACGCTGCAACGTGACGTACCGCGACGTCGAGATCCCGATTGTCGGCAATTGTCAGAGCCGAGCGAAGCTGCCAGGTGTTCGCGGGGGTCTTGCCGGCCGAGCTCGGGCCTAAGCTATCGTCACTGCCGGGCTTCAGGCGCATTCGGTCTCTCATCGCCGCGTAACCCGCGGAGAGGCGCCACTGGGGCAATGCCTGGTAGGCTCCCCACATCTCGATACCGGTTGTCGTGCCTTCCATCTCGTTGGCAAAGACAAGGAACGTGCCGCTTGGTGCGATCTCCGTCGTGCGCAGGTGATCGAAGTCGCTATGGAAAGCAGTAACCGACCAGGATAAATCGGGCGTCGGCTGTCCCCGGTATCCCAGCTCGGCGATCCTGGCAACCTCGGAACGCACCTCGGGGCCTCCTTCGAGGAGGAACGGAGGAGTACTCGGAACATGAGAATCCGCGTCCAATCGGGACGGCCCTCGCACGGCACGCGAAACAGCGGTCCATAACAGGTGGTCCGGCGCGAGCTTCCAGGCCAGTCTCGCATTGGGCAGGAATTCATTCCCGGTGTAAGGGTTGTGCTCACTACGTGCGCCAAGAATCAGCCGCAGATCGTCGCTTAGCGTGATCTCGTCCTGTGCGAACAGGCTGCTCCACTTCTGGTCTACACGTTCGGGCAGGAAGGCGAAGATGCTGCTGGTGTTTTCTGTCCGATCCCTGCCATAGCGGTAATTGACGCCCCACGTCAGCGCGTGCCTGCCGATCGGAGCAAGGGAATGCTGAAACTGCAGGTCGAGGATGTCGAGTGTATCGTCCAGGGTCGGCGGAATCGTGCGCACCGTCCGATCGTAGTAAGCCTGCAGGCTGAACTGGGATCCATTGTCGTTCAGGTGCTCCCAGCCGGCGGTCAGGTTGACCCCCGAGGCCTCGATGGTCCCCAGCGCAAGGTCCGTGCCGCTAACGGAAATCGCACCGGGTTCGGGCTGCCCGAAGCGGCCCAGGTACGCGTTGCCCTGCACCATCAGTTGCTCGCTCGACTGTTTCCAATCGGCGCGAAATCCGATCTGGGACTTGTGCCAGCCGTCGTCCACCGAGGTGCCATCGGCCTTCGACAGGTGGTCATGGTCCGAGTATTTCCCGTAGACGCGGTAATGGCCGCCTGCGCCTGCCGTGCCGAAGCGGAACGCGGCGCCGGTGTGGAAATTGCCCGCCCGGGCTGCCACGAACCCGCCCTGCGTATCCATTGCCGATCTCGTGATGACGTTGATTACGCCGTTCACGGCATTGATGCCCCACAGCGTGCCGCCCGGCCCGCTGACAACCTCGATCCGCTCGACGTCTTCCAGCATCACGTCCTGCACATCCCAGAACACGCCCGAGAACAGCGGCGAGTAAACCGAGCGTCCATCGATCAGCACGAGCAACTTGTTTGGCGCGCTGGTGGTGCTGCCGTTCAGTCCACGGGCGGTAATCGAGTAGCCGCTGCCGTGCAGTCGAGCGACGTGCAGGTTCGGAGCTAGCCGCAGCGCTTCCGCAAGGCTTGTAACGCCCGCGCGCCGGATGTCCTCCGCTGTGATGACGAACACCGACCCCGCCGCGTCCGCGAGGTTCTCCGGCTTTTTCGAAACGGAAATTACTTTCAGATTGCCCAGCTCTTCCAGCGTCATGTCGGCGAAGTCGACAACCTCCGCCGCCATCGCCGCATTGGCCGCAAACGCCAGAACGAGAAGTGGCACAATCCAGGACGTGGGCCAGCCGACCGCTGGCGCAGGCCTTTTCTTCTGCTTCAAGGGATCCGAATCCGGCTTAGAGATTGGGCGCATGCACGTGGATAATATTTCCCTCATGTCGCCACGTGAAGCGCCCGCCACTCATTTTTTTCAAGGACAGTGATATCTGCGTCACAGTCTGCCCGGTCCGCTGGGGATCGGTACGCCAGCGCGACCAGGCCGGGGTGCCGGTCTAACAAATGCCGCGGGGGTCCTGGCAGGTGCAGATCATCGGCGGCTCGTACAGTTCCGGGCAGCCGCGGGTCTTTCCGGAGGGTGGTAACCCGGAGCGGCACAGCCCGCCGCCACGCATGCGATGGCCAGGAGGAACCGTTCGTCGGCACCCAGCGTAACCAGCGAAGCCCGCGTGGCGAGAAGCCCGTGCGCGAGCGCGAGCGGCGGCCGAGGTTCAGGACCGGAACGTGATTGTTCGTGAAACCTCCGCAGTACACATCGCACGGACGTCGCACCTACGGCAGTGGTCCAATTGCAGTTTATCCGTCGAGAGATTATCACTGCCGCCGAGCAGAACATGAAAGCGGTCACGGAACAATTTCGAACTGTCGACGCCCCTTCAAGCGATAGATTCTGAAGTCCTTGTCCAGCGTGAAAATGCGGTGCAGACCCTGCTGTTCTGCGAAAGCGACCAGCGTTGCATCGGCGAGGTCCATCGGCAGGTCGCGGTATTTCTCCATGAGAGTGCGGCTACGGCTGAGTCCGGTAGGGGTCAATTCCACGATGACGAGGCTTTCGCCGGTGACCATTCGCCACAGGGCTGCCTGGCCGGACCATCCTGCTCTGTCGCCGATCAGATAGCACGCCTCGGTAAAAGAAGGCCACGTGGTGATCAAGGGTGACGAAATACCATCGAGCGCGGTGACGCACCGATCATGGTCCGCATCGGCACGATCGATCAGTGCGATCAGGGGACCGGCATCGGTTAACGTCACTGCCGGCGCTTGTGTTTTCGCGACAGAAGCTCCGTCATCTGGCGGCCGGTGCGTCTGGAGTCTCCGCCGTTGCTCGAGACGACCCCGATGACGTTCGCGAGCCGGTCACGCAGGCGATGCTGCAGTAGATCATTGCAGTGCTCCCTGACGGCGTCGCGGATGATCTTCGATTCCGGCTCGCCTGTGACGCGCGCGGCCGTTTCCAAGCATTCCTCGAGCTCGTCACCCAGCCTGACTGTTTTCATCGACCGTAATCCGTATTACATTGGCGTTAGATTGTAATACAATCAGGCTCCAAGTAGCAACATTGCGTATGGCGCACTTCGTGACGAGCATTGCCACGATTGCCGAGCTCCCTGGTATAGATCTTGCTGACCTACTTTGGTCAGATGGGCGTCACATCTGCTCTTCGGGTTCGAAGATATCCTCTATTCGCTGCCCGAACGTCCGGGCGATCGCGAACGCAAGCGGCAGGCTGGGATCGTACTTGCCGGTTTCTATGGCGTTGACCGTCTGGCGCGACACCTGCAGTTCGCTCGCCAGTCGCGCCTGGGTCCAGTCGTGCTCGGCGCGCAGGACCTTCAGTCGATTTTTCATCTGTACCGTATCCGTCCGACTACGCCACCGATCGCATACAGAAGCGTCATCACGAGCACGACTCCGCCCATGTCGATGGCCGGTGCTCCGAGCAGCTCGAACACCCGGTAACCCGCCATGGCGAACCAGCCGCCGCCGAATCCCAGCGCCAGTGCCTGCAGTTGGATCCTCCGGTTCAACTCGTCCGTCTCGCGAAGAAAGCGGCCGAATGCGATCAGCACGAACACGGCCATGACCATCGGGATCGCGGCGGCGATCCAGGCGAAGGCGCCGGTGGGAATCATGTCCCGCCGGACAAGCTGCGCGCCGCCCGCGAAGCTGACCGCCCAGGCGAACATCAGCCACAGGAGCCGGCGCATGTTGCGCCGGTCCCGTGGCGTGGTGTCTCCGCAGAGCCATGCGCTCAGCGATTTTCGAGTGCCTCCCGTCATGTCGAACATCCTTATCATATAGTAAAGCAACCTTGACACCAGCAGAATGTACGGCATCCATTACATATTGTCAAGCGTGCTTGTCTCAAATGGATGGACTAACGCAAGGGGAGCTGGGCTAAGGGCGACCGTGCTCGTCCGGCTGGTTCTCGAGCTCGTCAGCAGGGACCTGACGCGGCTGCCGTCCCGCCCTTCGGCGGGGGCTTTTTTTGTCTGCCGAGTATGTTTGGCAGCCCGGGGGTGGAAGTCCTCCACCTGACCTGATTGAGGTGAAGGGTTAGCTTCCAGTTCACCCGCGGTGCAGTTCTGCGGCTCCGGCGCGGCTGCGCCAGGCAGCGCGGTACTGTGCGAGCCGCGGGATTTGCAGCGGCATCACAATGGACGCGGCGGTCTCCGCGGCGGTGCCGTATCCCGCCAGCCACCGCGCTGCTTGCGCGGGACCGGAGCGTCCTGCTCCGATGGCCACCCGGCCTGGCTGCCGCAGCGTCGCCAGCAACGCGCAGTACAAAGCATTGTCCGCCAGCGGGCCGTCGATGATCGATTCGCCGGCCGCGCCGAGCAGGTCGAGCAGAAGATCGGTCATCAAGGCGACATACAACGTAGCAAGCGCGCTGCGTTCTGCCGAGTCCAGGTCGCCGGCGTTTACCAGCCGGCCCTCCCGGCCCGCGAATGGGCCGCCGGCAGGCGTAAAGGACGGCAACGCCATGGCCTCCCGGCGGATGATCCGTTCGATTGCAGCGCCGCTGCCGGCGGACGATGAGCGCTGTCCCCCGACGATCGCCTCGTATTCACGGCCGCCCATGAATCGAGCGGTGGCGACTGGATCACCCCGTGCATCGACATTCAAGAGCATGTCGCGTGCATCGTGCAGCCGCGCAGGATCGGCGCCATGCGTCATGACGACCGTCCACGTTCCGCTCGAGATGACGGCAAAGGGCTCGGTGCCGGATCGCGCCGCGAGATGGCAGAGCCAGGAAGCGTTCGAATCGTGCAGCCCGCACAGCACGCGGCAGGCGGGATCGAGTCCGGCAGCGGCGGCAAGATCGGGTTTGATCCTGCCCAGCACGGCGCCGGCAGCGCGCAGCGGCGGCAGCAGGGCGGCCCATCCCCGGCTCACGGCCAGGCTGGAGTAGCGGGACTGCAAGGGCTGCCACAGGTCCGTGTGGCAGCCGAGCGATGTGATTTCACTGGCCATCGCGCCACTCAGGCGCCATCCCCAGTATTGCGGGTACAGAAGGATGTGGCGGCAGCGTCGCAGCAGGTCCGGCTGCTGCTGCTCCAGCAGGTAGAGCTGGCGCCCGAGGTTGAGTCCCACCGGCAGCGCGGGGGAATAGGTCGCCTCGAACGGATCCCGCAGGGCATCGTAGGCATCCCGCACGCTGTCGAAACGCGGGTCTTCGTAATCCGGCGCTGCGAGCACCTCGTTCGAAGCATCCAGCAGCACCGCGGCTGCTCCGTGCGCGATCGGCACGAAGGTACCGATGCGCGCTTTCATCGGCGCCGCGGCGAGACTTGCCAGCAGCCAGTCCTCGATGCCGTGGATATCGAGCTGACGGACCACGGCCCCCTCCTGCGCAATGCATGGCCGCTGTGCGCTCCAGACGGTATCGCCCGTGTGCGCCGCGATGCAGGTCAGCTTCGCGTTGGTTTTGCCGACGTCGAGAACGCAGAGCAAATCCTGAGTCATGCCGCTGCTCCTGCCGGCACACTGCGGGCGCAGTGTGGGGGCCTACGGCCGCGCGCGTCGGGGCGCGGACTGCGAGTCGGCTTTGTTCCCGGCGGAGGCGACGACGACCTCGATCCCGGCCTGGCGGAACAGGTCGAGCTCTTCGTCCTTCGCGCCGTCGTCGGTCACCAGCGTCGAAATGCGATCGAGCGGCGCGACGATCATCGAGGAGCGCTGGCGCAGTTTGCGGCTGTCGGCCATCACGACCAGCTCATCGGCGCGCTTGAGCAGGCGGGTCTGCGCCCGCACGATCAGCGGATCGGTTTCCATCACGCCGAAGCGGTTCAGGCCGTAGCAGCCGGTGAACAGTTTCTGGCCCCAGAAATGCTCTATCGTATCGTCGCTTTCGTAAGGGCTCAGCACGATGTTCTGCTCGCGAAAAATCGTGCCGCCGGGAAGCACGACACGATTGCGGCTCGTCGCCAGCAGTTTCGTCACGATCGGAATGGAGTTCGTCAGGATGTCCAGGCGCAGGTCGGCCAGGAACTCGACCAGGGCATAGGTCGTGGTCCCGCCGTTGATGATGATGCTGTCGCCCTCCTTGATGAGCTGCGCGGCGGCGCGTGCGATCGCGCGCTTCTGGGCGATGCCGATTTCCTGGCTGAGCTCGAACGGCATGCCCGCGAGGTGCGCTTCGTGCCGCGGCGTAAGGGACTCGGCTCCGCCGCGAATGCGCCGCAGCAGGCCCTGTTCCGCCATCGCATTGACGTCCCGGCGCACGGTGGCTTCCGAGGCGTCGAGCATCTCCTGCATGTCGGAGATGCTGACCACGGATCGCTCCCTCACCAACCTGGCAATGACGCGATGACGTTCAGCTTCGAGCATGTTCCTGTCTCCACTCAGGCAACGCCGGGCGGGATTCTTTGCCGCCTCTCCTGTACCGCCTCGTGCGTGGAGCGTAGCGGATCAGACCTGTGGGGTGAAATCGATATTGCTTGAGTTTGATCGATATTGATTGACATTGACACATGTTAGTGCCAATGTCCAGCTCGATTGCGCCGCGTTCGCGCGCACTCACCGAGGGAGCTCAATGCCCGATTCGTCATCCACCACAACGGCGCCGCGGGAAACATCAATCGACAGCCGCTGGGACGCGTCCGCCGCCGGCGGGCTCAGCCCCGAAGGCCTGCTGTTGTACCGGTCCAATCTCCTCGGGTCGGACCGGCGGGTCACGAATTTCGGCGGCGGCAATACCTCGGCCAAGCTGCCGATGCGCGATCCGCTCACCGGGAACGCCGTCGAGGTGCTGTGGGTCAAGGGGTCGGGCGGCGATCTGGGCACGCTGCAGCTCGGCGGCTTCGCCACCCTGTACATGGACAAGCTGCTGGCTCTGCCGGCACTGTACGCGGGGCAGGAGGACGAGGAGCGCATGGTCGGGCTCTATCCTCACTGCACGTTCAACCTCAACCCGCGACCCGCCAGCATCGATACCCCCCTGCATGCCTTCATCGACCGGCCACACGTCGATCATATGCATCCGGACGCGGTAATCGCGATCGCGGCCTCGGTCGACGGCCAGCGCCTCACGCGTGAAATCTACGGGGATGACATCGGCTGGCTGCCCTGGCTGCGGCCCGGATTCGAGCTCGGACTGCGCCTGCGGCGCTTCGTGGAAGAACATCCCGACGCAAAAGGCGTGATCCTCGAAGCACACGGGCTCTTCACCTGGGGCGGGACCTCGGAGGCGTGCTACCGCACGACGCTCGGCGTGATCAACCGCGCGATCGCGTGGCTTACCGGACAGGATCGCGGCGCGCCTGCAGCAGTGGCCGGGATCGTGCCGCTGGAGCCCGCAAAGCGGCGGGCGATCGCGGCCGCCGTCATGCCGAAAATACGCGGGCTCGTTTCCGGCACGCGTGCGAAAGTCGGCCACTTCAATGACAGTCCCGAAGTGCTCGACTTCGTGTGCGGGGCGGATCTCGAACGCCTCGCCGCCCTCGGCACCTCCTGTCCCGACCACTTCCTGCGTACCAAGATCCGCCCGTTGGTGCTGCCGTTCGACCCGCAATCCGACAGCGAGGCGGATCTGCAAGAGCGCCTGCCCGCCGCAATCGCCACGTATCGCGACGAGTACAAAGCCTACTACGAGCGCTGCAAGCACCCGGACTCGCCGGCGATGCGCGATCCGAACGCCGTGATCCACCTGGTTCCGGGCGTCGGGATGATTGCGTTCGGGCCCGACAAAAGCGCTGCGCGCATCGCGTCCGAGTTCTACGTGAATGCCATCAACGTGATGCGCGAGTCATCGAGAGTTTCCAGGTACCAGGGACTGCCCGAGCAGGAGGCCTTCGACATCGAGTACTGGTCGCTGGAGGAAGCGAAGCTCCAGCGCATGCCGAAGCCGAAGGCGCTGGCTGGCCGGATCGCGCTGATTACCGGCGGCGCGGGAGGGATCGGGCTGTCCACCGCGCGGCGACTGATGGAGGAGGGGGCCTGCGTCGTGCTGTGCGACATCGATCGCGACGGGCTGCGGCAGGCCGAGGCATCCCTGCAGGAACAGTACGGCAAGGACCTCGCGGTGGGGGTATACAGTGACGTCACCGACGAGCACGCGATCGCGAAGTCATTCCAGGAGGCGGCGTTGCGCTTTGGCGGGATCGACATCTGCGTCTCGAATGCAGGCATCGCATCGGCTGCGCCGATCGAGCAGACCAGCCTCGAGCTGTGGCAGAAGAACTTCGACGTTCTCGCTACCGGCTATTTCCTGGTGAGCCGCCAGGCGGTGGAGCTGCTGAAGCTGCAGGGGCTGGGCGGATCGATCGTGTTCATTGGCTCGAAGAATGCGCTCGTGGCTTCACCGGGGGCCGCGGCCTATTGCGCCGCAAAGGCTTCGGAGCTGCACCTTGCCCGGTGCCTGGCGCTCGAGCTGGCGCCTGCGGGAATACGCGTCAATGTGGTCAATCCCGATGCGGTGCTGCGCGGCTCGCACATCTGGCAGGGCGAGTGGGCCGAGCAGCGCGCGCATCATTACAACACCAGCACCGATGAGCTCGAGCGTGTCTACCGTGAGCGCAGCCTGCTGAAGCGCAGCGTCTTCCCGGAAGACGTGGCGGAGTCGGTGGCGTTCTTCGCGTCCGAGCGCTCGTGCAAGTCCACCGGAAATATTCTCAACGTCGATGCGGGCCATGCGGGCGCCTTCACCCGTTGAGCGCGGATCGAGGCAGGCAAGGAAACAGCCGAGAGGCAGTCGAGATGCACAGCGAAAACGTCGCCGACCCATGCAACCCGGATTTCATCGCCCTGGAGAATCGCCCGCTGCGGGCCGACCTCGCGGCGGACTACGCGGCCCTCGGTGCCATCCTCGCGCGCCGCGGCATCGAGATCGACGAAGTGGCACGCGAGGTCGCCCGCTTCGGCGTCGCGATCCCGTCCTGGGGCGTCGGCACGGGTGGCACACGTTTCGCGCGCTTTCCGCGGCCCGGCGAGCCGCGCAACATCATCGAGAAACTGGAGGACTGCGCCGTGGTGCATGCGCTCGGTGGGGCAACGCCTGCTGTTTCGCTGCACCTGCCCTGGGACCGGACCGGGGACTTCATGGCGCTGAAAGAGCGCGCCGCGGCGGCCGGCCTGGAATTCGACGCCGTCAACTCGAACACTTTCCAGGACCAGGGCGGCCAGGCCCTGTCCTACCAGTACGGCAGTCTCACCCACACCGACCCGGCCGTTCGCGACCAGGCCATCGAGCACAACCTCGACTGCATCCGGATCGGTCAGCTCCTGGGATCGAAGGCGTTGACGCTGTGGATCGGCGATGGCGGGAATTTCCCCGGACAGCAGCATCTCGCGCATGCCTTCGAGCGTTACCTGGATTCCGCGTCACGGATCTACGCTGGTCTGCCCGCGGACTGGCGCCTGCTGATCGAGCACAAGATGTACGAGCCGGCGTTCTATTCCACCGTGATCCAGGACTGGGGGAGCTCGCTGCTGGCGGCGCAGGCGCTCGGTCCGAAGGCATGCTGCCTCGTCGATCTCGGCCACCACGCGCCGAACGTCAACATCGAGATGATCGTCGCGCGTCTCATCCACGCAGGGCGCCTGGGCGGCTTTCATTTCAACGACTCCAAATACGGCGACGACGACCTGGATGCCGGTTCCATCGATCCGTTCCGCCTGTTCCTGATCTTCAACGAGCTCGTGGACGGGCAGTGGCGGGGCGTGCCGGGGCTCGCGCCCGCCTATATGCTCGACCAGTCGCACAATGTGACCGATCCGATCGAGAGCCTGATCACCAGCGCAGTGGAGCTCACGCGTGCTTATGCCCAGGCACGGCTGGTGGACCGCGACGCCCTGGCCGGGTTTCAGGAGTCCAACGACGTCCTGATGGCGGCGCAGACGCTGAAGCGCGCTTTCACGACCGATGTGAACCCGATCCTCGCCCGGGCCCGGGAGCTGAACGGCGCCGCGATCGATCCCGTCGCGGCCTACCGCAACAGCGGCTACAGGGCCCGCTGTGCGAGCCGCCGGCCGGCCGCCGGCGGCTCGCGCAGCGGTATCGTGTGATCGGCCGTTCGAGCTGACGGGAGCCTCGCTGGCCGCCGGAGCCGCTCATCATGCACATGTATCGGTCCATCTTTCGATCCCGCAATGCGCCTCACCAGATAAGTGCGGCCGTCAAAACCGGCTGGGCCGCGGGCGACCTGGGCACCGCGTGCTTCGTCGGCGCGTCGATGGTCTACCTGCTCTTTTATCTCACCCAGGCGCAAGGATTCTCGCCGGTCATCGCAGGGCTCGCGCTCCTGGTCCCGAGGGCGATCGACGTCGTCCTCGATCCGCTCATGGGCATGATCTCGGATCGCACGGTGAGCCGTTTCGGCAGGCGGCGCCCGTACCTCCTGCTCGGTTCCGTCGTGTTCGCCGTGCCTTTCTACCTCATGTTCGACATTCCGGATTTCCGCACGGAAGCCGCGCGGATCGGCTATTTTACCGTGATGTACCTGCTGACCAGCATCGGTTACACGATGTTCGCGATTCCGCATGCGGCCATGGTTGCCGAGATGACGCAGGACTACCGCGAGCGCATCAGCATCATGGGCTACAGGATGATGGGCTCGCGGCTCGGCATCCTCGTCGTGATGGTCCTCGGGGCCTATGTCTTTACGACGCGGGAAAGCCTGGTGGAAGGATTCCGCCTGTTCGGTGCGGTATTCGGCGCCGCCATCGCGATCGGCGGGATCATCTCGTTCGTGGCGACCCGCTCGGTTCCCCGGGTGGATACGCCAGCGGGCCGCTTCGACCTGCTGGACGAGGTGCGAGCGGTATTCCGCAACAAGCCGTTCGTGGCGCTGCTGCGCGTGTTCCTGGCGCAGAACCTGGCGATCGGTGCTGCCGCCACGACGATCGTGTACTTCGTGACCTTCGTGATGGGAGTGCAGACCCGCAACGTCGGCTGGTGGATCTCCATCGCCGCGATCGCCGCAACGCTCGCGACCCCGGCGTGGACCGTCATCGGGCAGCGCATGGGCAAGATCGCCACGTATAGAACGGCCATCCTCATTCAACTGGTTGTCTACCTGTGCATATGCCTGTTCGTCGGCCCGAGTGTCATCTGGCTGCTGGTGGGATTGTTCATCATCCTCGGCGTGGGTGATGCAGCGTGCCAGCTCGCACCCAACGCAATGATGCCCGACACTGTCGAGGCCGGTGAGCTGCATGCGGGCACGCGGCGCGAAGGGGCGATATCGGGGGCGATGAGCGCATGTCTCAAGCTCGGCATGGCGGGCGGGGCGTTTCTCGCCAGCGCAGTGCTCGATGTATTTGGCTTCGTCTCCGGCGCGTCGGTGCAACATGACCAGGCACTGCTCGGGATTCGGCTCGCGTACGCGCTACTGCCGGTGTTGTTATGGGTTGGCGTGCTCCTGCTGCTGCGCGGCTACGATCTCACGGAGGAGCGGTTCGAGAAGATCAAGGTCGAGTTGGCCCAACGCCGGACGGCGAATGCCGCAGCAAGCGAGAATCGACTTTCAAGCCCGACGCAGCGGCGCGCGCCCCCCGCCGGACCGGCCGCACCGTTGCCTCGCTCTCCGGAGGATCCGCTGGCGATCGAATACAATGGGCAATAATTTGCATGCGGATGAAGTTGCAGGGCTCGATCCCGACATGCGCCTGGCGCTGGAGAAAATGCAGGCACACATGGCGGAGGGGCCTGCGATGGGCACGGGAACGACGGCGGAGATGCGCGCGCGATTCGCGTCGCTCGTCGCGGGATGGAATGCGGACCCTCCGCCCGTCGCGCGCGTCGAGGATGGCACGATTTCGACGGCGAATCGCGACATTGCGGTCAGACTGTATGATCCGGTCGCGGGCGGGCGGCCGCACCCGGCGCTCGTCTACTTTCACGGCGGCGCATGGATGGCCGGCGACCTGGACTCGAATGATCGCGCACTGCGTCTGCTTGCGCTCGGCAGCGGCGTGTCGATTCTGTCCGCGGCTTATTGCCTGGCGCCCGAGCATCCATTCCCGGCGCCTTTGAACGAGTGTCTCGCGGTCGCGCGTTGGGTTCGTGAGCACGGCGAGACGCTCGGCATCGACGTCGATCGCCTCGCCATGGGCGGTGACTCGGCGGGAGCCAATTTGGCGCTCGCGGCTGCACTGGATCTGCGCGATTCCGGCGAAACCTGGCTGCGGTACCTGCTGCTGATCTGCGGCGCGTATGCACGCGACCTGGACACAGCCTCGTACCGGTCGTTCGGCGACGGGCGGTACGGCTTCGGCGCCGCCGCGATGGAGACGGCGTGGTCGTTGTACGCGGGTGCAGCGCCGCGGGGCGATCCGCGGGTGGAGCCCCTGCGGGCCGAGCTGGGAGGACTTCCGCCGGTCTGCCTGGTCGCCGGCGGCCTCGATCCGTTGCGCGACGACTCGCGGGCTCTCGCGCGCCGGCTGATCGACGCAAGCGGCTCGGTCGAATATCGCGAGTACCCCGGGGTCGTGCACGGCTTTGCATCGATGACGCGCGACCTGGCCGTTGCGCGCCGCGCTATGCTCGCAGCGGCGGCATCACTGAGGCGAGCGTTGGGGGAAGTTGCGACCCCGCCATCCCCGGCGCACGGCGTCAAGGGCGACGCGTCTGCATAGCGCGGCGGCGGTCGGCGTGTTGCAGACGCAGGAAACATTGTAGACTCCCATGTCTTATCGACGCGCACGCTTCATCTGGACGCCACGGCAGCCGTTTGACGACGCGGTCACGTTCCGCTCGTTGCTCGTGCACGGACCCGTGCGCCGTGAGGACGGCGTCAACCGCTGGTTCCTGTTTCGCCGAGTCTTCGAGCTTCCGGGCCAGCCCGGGCGAGCCAGCCTGCAGATCATGGCGGACAGCCGCTATCTCCTGTATGTGAACTCGATGCCGGCAGGCAGGGGGCCTGGACGGGCGACCCCGGCCTTCGCACGCGTCGATCGCCATGAGATTGCGGCAGCGCTGCGACCCGGCCCGAATGTCCTCGCTGTGCTGGTGCACGTTTACGGCACCGACACGGCCTGGTACGAAGCCGGTCGCGACTATGCCCAGGCGATCTTCGGCGATGGCGGCCTGTTCGTCGATGCGTCGATTCGCTGCGGCGCCACGACGATCGACGTCCTCTCCGATGACTCGTGGCGGGTGACGCAGGCCCGGGCATGGCGCAGCGATACGCCTCGCAGCGGATGGGGGCAGGGTTTCATCGAGGATCACGATGCGAGGGTCATGCCCGAGGCGTGGACCGAAGCCGCTTTCGACGACTCACGGTGGGATCAGGCGCGGCCGTTGTTGCGGTGTGCCGATGAGCTGGACCGTGCCAAGGGATGGGGAGACATCGAGCCCTTTCCCACGTTGCTGCCGCGGGAGATTCCACATCTGGTTGAAACGCCGTTATACCCGGTGCGCGTCGTTGCGAGACACGGCGTGCTTCCTGGCACCACGCTGGGGATCGAGCGCCGCATTTATGACGAGCCGTTCACGGCAGCGCCGCCGGACAGCCTGTCGCATCCGGAGGCGCTTTTGCGCGATGACGACTCGGCCGCCGTGATTCGCACGACGGCCGATCTCGACGCCAGTGTGCTGCTGCAATTCGAGCGGCGGCACTGCGGCTATCCGTTCGTCGAGATCGATGCCCGCGGCGGGGAGATCATCGAGATCGCCGCGGCCGAAACCATACCGGGCGAATACGCGCCGCGAACGCAGCCGGCTGCGCGCGTCGCGCGCCAGACCTCCCTCGATTGTGCGCACGTGTTTCGCTACACGGCGCGTGCCGGGCGCCAGCGCTTCGAGAAGTTCGACTGGACGGCGATCAAATATCTGCAGCTCACGGTGCGCAACGCTCCGGAGGGCGTGCGGATCGTGCGCGTGGGCTCGACGGAGACGTGCTTTCCGGTCGAGCACCAGGGGGCATTCGACTGCTCGGACGACAGGCTGAATCGCTTATGGCACGTCGGCCGCTACACGGTACAGCAGTGTACTCACGACGCCTGGGAGGATTGTCCGGGCCGCGAGAAGCGCCAATGGCTCGGGGACGGCATCGTGCACTACCTGGCGCATGCCGCCGCGTTCGGGACCAGCACGCAGGCCATCGACCGCCAGTTTCTGCTGCAGGCAACGGAGAGCCGGCGCACCGACGGTCTGCTGCAGATGTTCGCCCCGGGCGACCATCACAGCGGCGGCATCGTGATTCCGGATTTCAATCTGCACTGGATCGTGACCGTGCATCACTATCTGATGCACACCGGCGACGTCGAGCTAGTGGAACGCGTGTTACCCGCCGTGCAAGGCGCGCTCGGCTGGTTCGAGCGCCAGGTCGGTGCGAACGGGCTGTTGGACCGCGTGCCGCACTGGCATTTCATCGAGTGGGCGCGTGTCGGACGAGACGGTGAAGCATTTGCCATCAACTCGATGCTGGTCGGTGCCCTGCAGGCGGCGGCGGAATTGGCGCAGATAGTCGGTTATCCAGGACTGTGCGAGCGATACCGCGAATGGGCAGCACGGGTGCGCGGCGCGTTGCGCGCCCGCCATTACGATGCGGCTCGCGGCGTATTCGTCGACAGCGTGGATCCGCAATCCGGGCGCCAGCATCCGCAGGTTTCGCAGCATGCCAATTCCCTGGCCATCCTGTTCGATATTGCCGAGGCGGATGAATGGGGCGGCATCGTCGAGCGGATCACCGACGAGCGCCGCCTGCGCAGAACCGCCGCGCCGCCGGTGACCGTGCACGCGGATCCTTTCGATCCTCGGGCGGACGTCGTGCGGGCGAACACCTTTTTCTGCCACTTTCTGTATTCGGCGCTCGGCAAGGCCGGCCGCTTCGACCTGGCGCTGTCACACATGCGCAGGTTTTACGGCCCGATGCTCGCGACCGGCACCGAAACCCTGTGGGAGTCCTTCGAGCCGGGCGCCAGCTTGTGTCATGCATTTTCAGCGACGCCGGTCTACCAGTTGTCCGCGCAAGCCCTCGGTGTCTCGCCGGCAGAGCCGGGCTTCCGGCGCGTGCGCATTGCACCGCGGTTCGCCGACCTCGAGTTTGCCCGTGGGACCTACCCGACGCCGCGCGGCGGCATCGACGTGGCCTGGCAGCGCACTCCGGGTGGCGAGATCGATGTGAAGCTGGCGGTTCCGGAAGGTACCGAGGCCGGATTTGTGGCGCCGCCGCCGTATCGGCTGCGGGCTGCGGCCAGCCCGCTCCCGCCGGGTGAGCATCGGCTGCTCCTGTCGCCGGGGACCACCGGCCGGTGAGCGCGCGCGGTCGCTATCCCGGGGTGCCCTGTCGGCGGGTCGAGACGCGGAGGAACGGGGCGCGGTGCCTGCCAGCGACGAACTGATCCAGACCAAGCTTTCCCCGCCGGTCAGCGGCCGCAGGGTCATTCCGCGACGGCGGCTGGCGGCGGCGCTGGCGGCCGGCGGGCTGCCCAAGCTGACCCTGGTCACGGCTCCCGCGGGCTTCGGCAAGACCACGCTGATGAGCCAGTGGTATCACGCCCTCGCCGAGGGCGATCCCAAGCCGTGCTGGATTTCCCTCGATGGCGGCGACGGCGACGTTCGCCAGCTCCTGTCCTATATTGTCGGCGCGTTGCGGAGCGTGGACTCCGGGATCGGCGCGGATGCGCTCGAGCTGCTCGAAAGCCAGGCCAGCATCAAGACCCATCGGGTGATCGGCCGGCTCGTCAACGACCTGGTGGTCGAGGACCGCTCCGTGGCGCTGTTCCTCGACGACTATCACAGCATCGACGGCGCGACCGTGGGGGAGGTGGTGACCACCTTGCTCGATCTGGCGCCCGCCAAGTTCCATCTCGTGATCGGCAGCCGCAGCGCGCCGGGTCTGCCGGTGGCGCGCCTGCGCGCGCGCGGCGACCTCAAGGAGTTCACCGCCGCCGATCTGCGCTTCGACGCGGGGGAGGCGGATGCCTTCCTGCGCGCGGTGCGCGGGCTCGCTTTGAAGCGCGATCAGGTCGCGGTGTTGCAGGAACGGGTCGAGGGCTGGGCCGCCGGGCTGCAGTTAGCCACCCTGTCTTACGGCGGCGACGAGGCCTGGGAATCCTTTGTCAGATCTTTTCGCGGCAGCATGCGCGAAGTCGCGGACTTTCTCGCCGCCGACGTCCTCAACCGCCAGCGCCCGGAATTGCGCGCCTTCCTCCTGGACACGGCCGTCCTGGACCGCATGACGGCGCCGCTGTGCGAAGCGGTAACCGGGCGTCCCGACGCCCAGCCCCTGCTCGAGGAGGTCGAAGACCGCAACCTGTTCATCGTCCCCCTCGACCGGGAGCGGCGGTGGTATCGCTATCATCATCTGTTCGCGGATTTCCTGCGCGACCGGCTGAAGCGGGAACAGCCGGGCCGGGCGGCCGAGCTCAACGGACGCGCCTCGCGCTGGTTCGCGGAGCAGAATTCGCCGGTCGAGGCGGTAGCCCACGCCCTCAAGGCGGAGGAATATGATCAGGTCGCGCAGCTAGTGGAGGAACATGCGCTCCATATGCTGGGCCGCGGTGACATGCCGCGCGTCGACGAATGGATTCGGCGGCTGCCCGACGGACTCGTGGAGCGGCGGCCGCGCCTTCAGCTCTATCAATGCTGGGCGCTGTTTCATATGCGTCAGCCGGAGCGCGCCGCCGCCTCTCTGCAGCGGGCGGAGCGCGCCATCGCCGAACTGCGCGCCGCCGCCGGGAGCGGAGTGGATGGCATGACAGCGGAGGCGGTCGGCCAGGAGATCACGGCGTTGCGGGCCGGGGTGGCCATCTCGATGGACGACATCGACGCCGCCAAATTTCACGCGGCGCAGCCGACGGTGCTGAATCCGGGCGCCATGACCTGGAGCGCCGCCGCGATGGCCAATATCCACGGCTATGCTTGCCTGGCCCGCAGCGAATTCGCCGAAGCCCGGATCGCCATCGCCCGCGCCCGCGCCGCCCATGCGGACTTCGGCTCCACCTTCGGCATCGTCTATGCGGATTGTTTTCTCGGCATGGTCGAGATGGCCGAAGGAAGGCTCAATGCGGCGGCGGCGCTCTTTCAGCAGGCCGCCGACGTGTCCCGCCGCGGCGCTTGCCAGGCGGCCGGGACGGCGGTGGCGAACGTGCTGCGCGGCGCCGTGCTGTACGAATGGAACCGCCTGGGAGACGCCGAGGCTTTGATTGCCCCCAGCATTGCGCTGCTGGACGAATGCGGGCATGTGCAGGCGCAGGTTCTCGGTTATTGCGTTCTGGGTAAGATCAAGCACGCCCAGGCCCGCCATCCCGAGGCCAGCAGCTTCTTCAACAGCATCCTGGCGATCTGCGATCATGACCGGTTGCGCCGCCAGCGGGTGGCTGTGGTGCATGAGAGCGCCCGTCTCCTGTTGCGCGATGGCGATATCGAGGCGGCGCGCGTTCTGGCCAGGGGGGACGGGGTCGATTTCGCGGCCGCGCCGGAATGCGACGGCATGAGCTGGGACCGTATCGCCTGCCTCCATGATCTCATCCGGGCCCGTATCGCCCTGGCCGAAAACCGGCCTGACCGGGTGATCGAACTGGTCGAGCCGGGGCTCGCGGTGGCCCGGGCGGTGGGACGGCGCCCGCGGGCGATCGAGCTCCTGCTGCTGGTCGCCGAGGCGGAGGTTCTGCGTGGCGGCCGGACGGCGGCGATGGCGGCGCTCGCCGAGACCCTGTCCCTGGCGGAGCCCGAGCGTTTCATCCGCACCTTCGTCGATCACGGCCGCTCGCTCCTGCCGCTGCTCCGCTCGGTCCAGCCGCGATCCCGCTATCTCGAATCGGTCATCGCCGCGTTCGAATGCGCCGCTGCGGTGGGCAAGGGCGAAGCGCTCCCCCTGGAATCCCTCAGCGGCCGGGAGTCGGAAGTGCTCGCCCTCATGGCCTCCGGCAAAGGCAATCGCGCCATCGCATCGGAACTGGCCATTGCCGAGAACACCGTCAAATGGCACGTCAAGAATATCTTCCAGAAGCTCGGCGTCGAAAACCGGACCGCCGCTGTCCTGGCGGCGCAGAAAATGGCGCTGATCCGCTGATCTCCCGGCCCCCATTTCGGGTGGGGCCGGAAATGCCGCGCGGCCCCCTCTTTGGGGTCGGGTGCCCGGCGGCGATCCCGGTTAGCTTGCTGCGATCGCAAAAAAAACGTCTGGGGGAGAGAAACGATGATCCAGCTTCTCACAAGCCGTCTTCGCGTCACGGTGGCGGGCATTGCCTTGCTCGGCGCCCTGACGCCGGGTGCAGCGCTCGCTCAGCAGGACGGCTCGCGGCAGGTCGCGCTGGAGGAAATCATTGTGACCGCCCGCCGGTTCGAGGAAAGCCTGCAGGAGGCGCCGGTTTCGGTTACGGCCTTCACGGCGGCGGATCTGGAGCGGCGCGGCTATACCAATGTGTCCCAGATCGCCGACGTCACGCCCAATATGCAGTTCGACGCCACCGCCCCGATCAGCGGCGCGTCCAACGCTTCCTCGATCTTCATCCGCGGCATCGGCCAAACGGATTTCCTGCTCACCGTCGATCCCGGCGTCGGCATTTATCTCGACGGCGTCTATATCTCGCGTTCGGTCGGCGGTGTGCTGGGCCTCCTGGATCTCGAGCGGGTCGAAGTGCTGCGCGGGCCGCAAGGAACGCTGTTCGGCCGCAACACCATCGGCGGCGCGATCAACATGACGACCCGGAAGCCCGACGGCGAGTTCGCAGGATACGCCGAGCTGAGCGTGGGCCGCTACGACCGCCTCGACGCGCGGCTCTCGGTCAACGCACCCATCGTCGAGGACAAGCTGTTCGCGCGCCTGTCGGCCTCGTCCAGGAACCGCGACGGATACGGCCGCCGGCTGCTGACCGGCGAATCCATGGGCAACGAGAATTCCGACGCCGCGCGCGCCGCCGTGCGCTGGCTGGCCACCGACGCCCTCGAGGTCGATTTTGCCGCCGACTATACCCGCGCGCGGGAAGAGTCGCCGGTCACGACCCTGGTCTGGGAACGGCCGCTTTCCGGGTATGGCGTCGGCGCGATCACCGGACTCTATAATTTGCTGGTCGCCCCCGGCACGGGGGTGCCCTATGACAGCCGGTTTCTCACCGGCGACCCCTATACCAGCAACGCGACCGGACCCACGGGCTCCGAGCTCGATGTGTGGGGCCTCGCCATGACCGTCGACTGGGATGCCGGGCCGTTCCAGGTCAAGTCGATCACCGCGTACCGCGACATGGAATCGGTGTTCGGGCGGGATCCCGACGGCTCGCCCCTCACCATCGTCCACACCGACAATGTGATGGCGCATGAGCAGTTCAGCCAGGAGCTCCATTTCACGGGAACGGCTGCCAATGACCGGCTCGACTGGCTCGCGGGCCTTTATTATTTCGACGAGAGCGGCTTCGACGACGTGACCGCCGATATCGGCGCAGGCATCTTCGAGGCCATCGGCGTGCCCTTGTCGATCGCGGGTCCCACCTACGTCGACAACAAGAGCTACGCCGCTTTTCTCAATCTTGGCTACGCCTTCACCGAGCGCTTGAGCGGATCGGCGGGTATCCGCTATTCGCGGGACGAGAAGCGTGCCGTGATCAACCAGGTCTTTCCGGATCTCGGCAGCGTGCCCGTGCTCGCCAACCCGGTGGGCGAGGAAAGCTTCGACGACGTGACCCCCAAGGTCAGCCTGGAATACCGCTGGACCGACGACGTGATGACCTATGCGTCATTCGCCAGGGGCTTCAAGTCGGGCGGCTTCACCGGGCGCTATGTCATCCCGACGGCGGCGCCGCGCCCCTTCGATCCCGAGGAGGTCACGACCTGGGAATTGGGCTTCAAGAGCGAGTTCCTTGATAGCCGGGTACGGCTCAACGGTGCGGGCTTCTATTCCGATTACCAGGATATCCAGGTCGTCATTTTCAATGGCGTCGCGCCCGAGACGCGCAACGCTGCCAAGGGCCGTATCCGGGGCGGTGAAATCGAGCTGACGGCGGTGCCCGTGCCGGACCTGCTGTTCACCGGCGGCCTGGGTTATCTCGACGCCGAATACACCGGGTTCGATCCCCTGGACAGCATCGGCCTGGTTCTGCCGCTCGAACTGTCGGACAAGTTCGTCAATACGCCGGAATGGTCGCTGAACGCGGCGGTGGACTACACCATTCCCCTGGGCAATGCCGCCGGAGACATGAGCTTGCGTGGTGACTGGAGCTACCGCAGCGCGGTCGCCAACGATGCCATCAACACGCCGGAGCTGATCCAGGACGGCTATTCGCTGGTCAACGCGCGCATCACCTATACCGCGCCCGGCGAGACCTGGGAACTGTCGGTCTTCGGGACCAACCTGACCGACGAGCGCTATATCACCAGCGGCGTCGCCGACGTGCCCTCGTTCGGCCTGGTGGAGGCCACCTGGGCCCGCCCGCGCGAATGGGGCGCGACCGTCAAATACAATTTCTAGCACCCGCGCATAGGAGCGGCGCATCATGGAGCTCAAGGATTACCTGCGTTATGACGGGCTCGGCCTCGCCGCGCTCATCGCCGGCGGCCAGGTCAGCGCCGCCGAAGTGGCCTCGGCTGCGCTCGAAGCCGTGGCCGTGGTCAATCCCGAAATCGGCGCCGTGATCGAAACCTATCCCGAGCGCGGCAGCCGCGACCTTGCGGATTTTCCCGAGGGTCCTTTCCGGGGCGTGCCGTTCCTGGTCAAGGACCTGGTGATCCATGAGGCGGGCAAGCAGGCCGAAAGCGGCAGCCGCCTCGCCGCAGGCCTCACCGCACCGCACGATACCGACCTCCTGGTTCGCTACCGCGATGCCGGCTTCAATCTCCTCGGCCGCACCCGATCGCCGGAGTTCGGCTACAACCTGTCGACGGAAAATCGCCTGCACGGGCCGGTGCGCAACCCCTGGAACCGGGAACGTTCGGCGGGGGGGTCGTCGGGCGGCTCGGCGGCGGCAGTGGCGGCGGGAATCCTGCCTCTGGCCCATGCCAACGACGGCGGCGGCTCGATCCGCATCCCCGCATCCGCCTGCGGATTGTTCGGCCTCAAGCCGACACGCGGCCGCAATCCACTTGGCCCGGACGTCGGCACCGCCCTGAACGGCTTCGGCTGCGAGCACGTGGTCTCGCGCACAGTGCGTGACAGCGCTGCGGCCCTGGACGCGACCGAAGGGCCGGGCGTCGGCGATCCCTTTGTCATTCCGCGGCCCGCGGGCTCTTATCGCGAAGCCTGCGCGCGTCCGCCCCGGCGGTTGCGCATCGCGGTGATGCCGCAAGCCTGGGGCGGCGCGCGGACGGCTCCGGATATCCTCGATGCGGTCAAGGCGGCGGCGCAACTGCTGGCCGACCTGGGACATGAGGTGGAGGAGGCCGCCCCCGATCTCGGCGTCGACTGGGACAGCTTCATCGAGGCCAACGCCGTGATCTGGAGCGCCAATATCGCCGCCTGGATCGACGGCACGGCCGCCGCAAGCGGTCGCACGCCCGGCCCCGATACATTGGAGGCGACCACCCTGGCCTGTTATCGCTACGGCAGCGCGTTGGGGGCGACCGTCTACCTGGCGGCCGACGCGGTATGCAACACCGTGACGCGCTCCGTGGCGCGGTTTTTTGCGGGTTATGACATTCTCCTGACGCCGACCCTGCCGCAGCCGCCGCAGCCCCTGGGCTTCCATGACGCGGATCGCAGCGGCATCGACGCCGTGGAGTGGACGCGGCATATCTTCACCAACACGCCTTTCACGCCGCTCTTCAATATGACCGGCCAGCCCGCCATGTCCGTGCCGCTCTATCACGGCGGCGACGGGCTGCCCATCGGACTCCAGTTCGCCGGCCGCTGCGGCGCCGAGGACCATTTGTTCAGCCTCGCCGGCCAACTCGAGACCGCGTTGCCCTGGGCGGAACGCCGCCCGCCCGTATTGGCCGGGTGAAACCCGCGCTTATGCTTTTTCGATCGGAGGTGGGACGATGACGACCGGCTTTGTCTGGCACGAGCTCTATATGTGGCACGACACCGGCAGTTACGCCGGGGTGATGCCCCCGGTCTATCCCCTGCAGCCCGGCCAGCATGCGGAGAATCCCGACACCAAGCGGCGGTTCAGGAATCTGCTCGAAGTGACCGGGCTGCTCGACAAGCTGGTGGCGATCGCGCCGCGCAAAGTGACCGACGAGGAAATCCTGCGCGTTCACGAGCGCGCGTATATCGACCGCCTCAAGGCCATGAGCGCAAGCGATCGCGGCGGCGATGCGGGCGGCCTGACGCCCTTCGGTCACGGCAGCTTCGAGATCGCGCGGCTGTCGGCGGGCGGCGTCATCGCCGCCACGGATGCGGTGCTCGACGGTCGGGTACGGAACGCCTACGCCCTGGTGCGGCCGCCAGGGCATCATGCGCTGCCCGACAGCGGGATGGGCTTCTGCATGCTGTGCAACGGCGCCATTGCCGGACGCCATGCCCTGGATGCGCGCGGTCTCGGCCGCATCGCCTATGTCGACTGGGACGTCCATCATGGCAACGGCACCGAAACGGCCTTCTGGACCGAGCCGCGGGCCTTGACCGTCTCTGTTCACCAGGACCGCTGCTTTCCGCCCGACAGCGGCGGCGTCGAAGCACGCGGTGGCGGCGCGGGCGTCGGCTGCAACATCAATATTCCCCTGCCGCCGGGTTCCGGCGTCGGGGCCTACGAGGCGACGTTCGACCGCGTCGTGATTCCGGCCCTCGACGCCTTCGAACCCGACCTCATTTTCGTGCCGTCCGGTTTCGACGCGGGTGCCCATGATCCGCTGGGCCGCATGATGATGCACAGCGGCGGCTATCGCAGCCTGACCCGCAAGCTGATGGCGGCGGCGGACCGTCTCTGCGGCGGCCGCATCGTGATGTGTCACGAGGGCGGCTATAACGCGCCCACCGTGCCGTTTTACGGTCTGGCGGTGGTGGAGGCTTTATCGGGGCTGGCGAGCGGCGTCGAGGATCCTTACCTGGCGCTGTTCGAGATGATGGGCCAGCAGGAACTGCAGCCTCACCAGGAGGCCGTCGTCGATCACTGCGCCGCCCTGGTCGCCGACATTCCGTCCGCTTGAGGCCGGGGCAAAACCAGAGATTTCAATCACATGGCATCAGGAGTATGCGCATTATTGATCGAGATTGACTTATTCTGAATGTACTTGTACCTTCTTGATCAGAATTGTGGCGTCGGGTCAAATTCTGGACGGAGGGGGATGCATGAGCACGCGGCTAGTCTCAAGGCCTTCATTCGGGGCGAATGTCCTCGGGTTGTCGGCGCTTTGTGTTTCAGGGTGGGCCGCGGCGCAGGCCTCGGGCTCGACAAACCTCGACACGACTCCGATAGCAGTGCTTGACGAGATTGTGGTCACGGCGCAAAAACGCACCGAGAATCTCCAGGACGTCCCCATCGCCGTCACCGCGATCACCTCGGACGATCTCGAGACGCACCAGATCGTCAATCTGCAGGACATCAAGTCGCTGGTGCCCAACTTCACGCTCGATGAGGCGCTCTCCAGCGCGACGACGCCGAAGATGTTCATCCGCGGGCTGGGGGTCGACAACCAGGTATTCTCGTTCGATTCGCCGATCGGCTTGTATATCGATGGCGTCTACATGGCCCGTGTGACGGGTGCGCTCGTCGACCTCTTCGACGTGGAGCGCGTTGAAGTGCTGCGCGGTCCGCAGGGAACCCTTTACGGGCGCAACAGCAGTGTCGGCGCCATTCGCATCATAACCACGCCCGCGCCGCTCGACATGAGCGATCTCAAGGCGGACGTGACGTTCGGAAGCCGCAATCAGCGCAACGCGCGGCTGGCGTGGGGCGTGCCGCTCGTGCAGGACACGCTGGGCTTCCGGCTCTCTCTCGACACCCGCAACAACGACGGCTGGCAGCGCGAGGTGACGACCGGCCGGCACGCCCAGGCCGAAGACATCCAGGCCATGCGCGCCTCGCTGCGTTACGCCGCCAGCGACCACCTCGAGATGACATTCCGCGGCGATTACATGCGCGATCACAGCGCGGCCCGGGTCGGGTCGAACTTCCGCATCAATCCCGACAACGACCTGTACACGTTCGAGGAGTCACCTGAAGCTCCCAACCGTAACGAGGTGGAACCGTGGGGCACCTCGCTGACCGTCGACTGGGATCTCGGAGCAGCGAATTTCACGTCGATCACCGCCTACCGCGAGCTGCGCTACCGCAACGCAGGCGACGTGGACGGGAGCGCGGCCGTGCGCAGTTTCGAGGTCGATCGGCAGGATCTCGACGAGTCGCAGTTTACGCAGGAGGCGTTCTTCAGCGGCACGACGCTCGGCCGCGCGAACGTGGACTGGGTCGCCGGCGCGTTCTATTTGACCGAGCAGAATGATTTCTTCTGGGCGCTGCGGATCTTTGCCCCGCCGACGACCCAGGTATTCGATCAACGCACCGACTCGTTCGCGCCGTACGTCCAGGCGACGGTGCCGGTGACCGACAAGCTGAGTCTCACCGGAGGCCTGCGCTACAGCGAGGAGACCCGCGACATCAGCGTGATCCAGTACCTGCCGGATGGAACGCTGAACACGGGCTTCAATTTCGTTGGCCGGCAGAAGGCAGAAAAGACGAACTATCGAGCAGCCATCGACTACCAGGCGAGCGAGGGACTGCTGCTCTACGCGAGCACCGGCACCGGCTTCCGCAGCGGCGGCTTCAACGGCAGCGCGCGCGACCAGGACGCAGTGCTGTCGGGCAGCTTCGGACCGGAAGATGCCCAAACCTCGGAGATCGGCTTCAAGGCCGACCTTCTCGACCGCCGGCTGCGTGTGAACGCGGATTATTTCTACAGCCAGTACGAGAATCTGCAGCAGGCGATTACGCGCTCCGACGGCACTATCACCACGGAAAACGTGAATGCGAACGTCAGGGGCTTTGAACTGGAGGCCCAGGTCGTGCCTGTCGAAGGCTGGGTGGTCAGCGCCACCCTCGGGACCATGCAGGACGAGATAGAAGATTCGCCGCTCGAGCTCAAGCAGACACCGAGCCTGCAATGGCGCGTCGGCAGCACGTACTCGGTGCCGCTCGAGGGCCGAGGCACCCTGCGGCTGGGTGCTGACGTCAACTACAGCGCCGACTATTTCAGCGACACCAACAACAGTCCGCTCCTGAAGGTGGACTCATACACGATGGTGAACGCGAACATCGCCTACATATCCGAGGACGAGCACTGGACCGCGACGCTCGCCGGCTACAACCTGACGGACGTGTTCTATCCGATTCACGGATTCGACATCGCCGGCGGCTTCATCTCGTCCGTGCTGTTCACGAATACACCGCGGCGTTGGGGGTTCACGCTCCAGTACCGCTATTGAGCGCGGCCGGTGTACGAGTCCGGTCCCGCGGCCGGTGTACGAGTCCGGTCCCGCTTGTTCCATCGATGCATTATCCCGCCGCCTGAAAATGTTGCAGGACGAGCGTGGAGAACAAACCATCTGTCCGATGCGAGGTCGCCATGTCGAGTTTGCCGAATTTCCCTCAATCGCTGTCCCGCAACGTTTCCGCGGCGGGGGCACTCCTCGCCGCCGGTCTGCTGGCATGGGCTCCGCCGGTTTCGGCGCAGGATGTGCCCCGACAGACAGCCGATACCCTGGAGACGATCGTCGTCACCGCGCGCAAGCGCGCTGAGCCGCTTCAGGATATCCCCCTCGCCGTTACGGCGGTGAGCGCGCAAACGATCGAGGAGGCGGGGCTGACCGACCTGGACGATCTCGCCCGGTTCACGACCGGTCTGACCGTGGCGCCGCTGTTCGGCGGCGATGCGACCGTGCCGGTCATTCGGGGCCTGTCGCAGACGATCGGCGAGAGCAACGTCGGCTTCTTCGTCGACGGCGTCTACCAGCAATCGCGTGCCGCCATGGATGCGCTGCTGACCAATGCAGTCGCGCGGGTCGAAGTGACCAAGGGGCCGCAGAGCGCGCTGTATGGCCGCAATACCTTTGCGGGCGCCGTCAACTACGTGCTCAAGCCGCCGAGCGACGAATTCGAAAGCGCGGTGGAGCTGACCGGCGGCAGTGACGCATTGATCGACACGCGGGCATCGGTGTCCGGACCGATCGTGGCGGATACGCTCTTCTATCGTCTGGGTGGTTCTTATTACTCGCGCGACGGGTACTACTACAACGCCCTGGCGGACGAGGATCTCGATGACCGTCGAACGACGGCCGTGGCAGGATCGCTCGAGTGGAATCCGGGTGACGCGGTCACGGTGACCCTCCGCCAGTCCTACGAATCGACCGACAACGGCGATGCCCCGATCGCCTTCGTCGCCAACAACGCGATGCCGTTCCAGCCGGCCGGACCGGCGTTTCCGCCGGCGAACCAGATTTTCCGGGGCGAAATGCAGCCGTTCGACAGTTTCGCGGTGACGCCGGGCGGCTTCGAACGCACTAACAGCCTCACCTCCCTTGCCATCGACTGGGATCTCGGCCCGGTCACCGTCAGCTCCATCAGCGGGTACAACGATCTCGCTGTGGAGCGCGCCGTCGACAGCGACTACGAGGCCCGCTCCATTCGCTTCCAGCGTTCGGATATCGAGGACGACGAGTTCTCACAGGAGTTGCGCGTTCAGTCAAACGGCGACGGAAGGGTACGCTGGCTCGCCGGCGCCTACTATTACGATCTCGACTCCCACACGGTCGTGGACAATCGAGCGGTCGGCGAGGCCGCGCCCTTCGCCTTCGCGTTGCGCAACATCCCTCCGCTGGCCGGCTTTTTGGCCAGCCTTGTGACGACTACGCAGGAGACGACCGAATCGTGGTCGGCTTTCGGCGAAGTGGAATTCGATCTCACCGAGCGCCTCAACCTGTCCCTTTCCGGCCGGCTCGCGACGGAGACCAAGTCCGTCAGGGCGGTCGACCAGGTGGTCGAGACCGGCGTGACGCGCACCTTCGCCGACGAGGCGGACTTCGACAGCTTCACTCCACGGGTTGCGCTCGCCTACCACCTGAGCGAGGACGCGATGGTGTACGCCTCGGTGGCGCGTGCGGAAAAGACCGGCGGCTTCAACGTCGTGACCGTCGCGGGCGCTATCCTGCCGGAGGAGCGCACCTATGATCCGGAGACTGCGACCCACTACGAGCTCGGCCTGAAATCCTACTGGGGCGGCCCGGATCTCACGTTCAACGTGGCGCTGTTCAACATCGACTGGCAGGATCAAATCGTGCGTGCCCTGGGCGCGACGTTCGCCACGTTGAACGCAAACGCCGGCGAGACGACTTCGCGCGGCGTCGAGCTGGAAGTGGCAGCACGTCCGCTCACGGGCCTCGAGTTGCGCGGCGGGCTTGCCTATACGGACGCGGAGTACGATCGCTATACCTTCGGCGCGCTCGCGCGCCTGGGCGGCGATCCGGTGCTGGACGGCACGCGGCTGCAATACGTTTCCAAGTGGACTGCAAACGCGTCGATCCAGTATCGGCGGCCGATCGGCGGGGATTGGGACTGGCTGACACGCTTCGATGCGTCTTACCGCTCCGACCAGTCGACGGTCCAGACAGCCGATGCGACGGTGGGCGATCGCACGATCGGGAATCTACGCCTCGGGATCGACAATGGACGCTATTCGATCACGGCTTGGGCGGACAACATCTTCGACGATGATACGGCTCTGACGGGTGTGTTCCTGCCCAACCCGGCGCGCTATTACGACTTCGTGAAGGGGGCGATCGGCGCGGGGCCGGTCACGGGCTTCGAAGCTTTCGGCGGCCTGGTCACGTCTGCGGTTCCCCGCACGTACGGTGTCACGCTGCGGATGAAATTCTGAGCCCAGCATCGAAGCCATGGCAGGGAAGCGCGAGTAACGGCGCCCCCCTGCCGATGGAGAATGCCGCATCGGGCAGGACCCGGACGTGCGGGGCACTTCCTTGTCAGGCCGGCGGCGGAGGCGCCGTAAAGGCACCGCGCAACTCCGACGGCAACTGCCGCCGTACGTGCTCGACCTGCCCGGGGCTCACGTTTTGCGCCACAGTTGCGCCGATGGCATCCAGTAACGCCGCGGCACGGGACGAGTCCACGTCGAGCCGCCGGACAAGCTGGGCCTCGATCGAATCGCGTGTCACCTCCCGGTCGGGGCCCGGCGGCAACTGGCGGAGATCGGGTTGCAGCAGCGAGGGTAACTGCGCAATGAGATCCTTCGCCTCATCCGGCGTCAGCCGCCGCACGACGGACTCGAGCACGACGTCGAGCGCGACGCGCGCCTGGTCGGTGTCCTCCAGGCCCGTGTCGCCGCGCACCTGGTTGAGCAGGCGGCCGAGGGTTGCTTCGGCCCGCGCCACGCGACGCAGCCGGGCCGGCGATCGCGGCGTTTCGGCCGGGCCGCCTTCCCCGATCTGTGCCTGCACGATCGCGGCCAGCTCTTCGAGCGGCGCGGCTTCATCGAGCAGCAGATCGTCGAGCGTTACCATGCCGACCACCCGCCCTGCCTCGACCAGGGGGATGCGGCGGATGTTCCGCTCCTGCATCAGCCGGATCGCATCCTCGCGGCTGTCGGCGGGCGTAAGGGTAACGGGCGACTCCGTCATGACCTCCGACAACCGGGTCGCCTGCGCATCCAGGCCCCGCCCGAGCGCACGTACGGCGAGGTCGCGGTCCGTCATGATGCCGACGACGCGGCCTTTATCCTGTACCACCACGGCGCCGATCCGGTTCTGATCGATGGCGCGCGCCGCATCGAGCACCGGGCTGTCCGGATTGAGGACGACCACGCGCGGCCGCCGATACCATTGCAGAGGCATACCTTGCTCCTTCGCTCTGTGTGAGCGTTACGGTTCGATCCCCCTGTGAATCCACTTACGGGTCGGGCAGTGGGTCCCATGGCTTTCATTCTAGCTGACCGCCGAACGGTCGGGGTCCGTGTGCGGAGGAGCTTTCGGGTGCGGGTCTAGCGGATGTCGTGCGGGTTCTGGCAGGTGCAGATCATCGGCGGCTCGTTTTCATTCTCCAGCCGCGACGGGTAGCGATCCTGGCAGACCCAGACTTCGTTCACCGGGCAGTTCCGGGCAGCCCGGGATCCTTCGGGAGGGTTGTAACCCGGAGCGGCACAGCCCGCCGCCGCGCACACGACGGCCAGAATGAGGCCGTTGGTTCTGGCATGCCTGGTCATGATCTATCCCCTCTGTGGGCGTGGTCCGCACGCAGGAAGGACAGCTCCCGGCCGGTATCGGAGATCGCGAAAAGCCCGAAGCCCTGCCGCCGGAGCGCCGCCACCGCCTCGACCGTGCGCGCCGGACCGATTCCGGCAAAGCGATGATGGAATTCCACCAGTAACTGCCTGGGTTTGACCGCGAGATCGGGCAGAGTATCCAGAACGTCGTACTCGGCGCCTTCGATATCGATTTTCAGCAGGTCCAGGCGGCCGTGCCCCAGCTCCAGGACGATACTGCCCAGGCTGAAGGCCGGCACCTCGATGGCGTCGGTGCGCGCGCCACCGTCCGCCACCAGGGTGTACATCACGGACGACTTCCTGCCGTTCCGGCGCATGCGGGGATAGAGCGTCAGCGCGCCGTCCTGCGCCGTGACCGCCCACGGGTGATAGTGGAAATCCGGCCCCTGCGGGTGCTCGAGCAGCCATTGTGCGGTGGACGGCGTCGGATCGAACGCGTGCACCTGCAAGCCGAAGCGGCGCATGAGCGCCTGGTCGAAACCGGTGTCTTTGCCGATCCCGAGCGAGTAGACGACGCTGTCGCGATCGAGCGCGCCCGGGCAATAGCGCCAGCCGCCCTCCTCGAGCACGGGGATGTCGAGGTCCGTTCTGAGACGCGGCTCTCTGCCGACCAGCCGTTTCAGTACTAATTTCTTGCGCTGGTAACCTGCGCTCTTCTCGACCCGTTTCCAGGCGGCGATCGCCATCTCGTTTCCTCGGGTTGCGGGAGCTGTCTACGCCCTGCACAGTTTACGCCGGCGCGTGGCGGGAGCGCCGTACAATCCGGAGTTCAACGGTATTGAGCGGAATGAAAAAAGCAATATCGCCGATACGACGCCGTGGCGCTGCGCTGGCGCTGGCGGCGCTCCTGGCCTGCCGCACGGCCGCGGCGGCCGAGCCTGCCGCCGCGGACCGCTCCGAGCAGGCGGCCGAGGCCGAGCAACGCGGCTTCGATCTCCTGCTGGGCCAGGGCGTGCCCGCCGACCCTGCCGCGGCGAGCGGCTGGTTCGAAAAGGCCGCGGCCGCAGGGCGCCCGGTCGCCCAGCTCCAGCTCGGCCTGCTTTACTGGGACGGCAACGGCGTGGCCGAGGATGCCGGACGGGCGCTGCGTCTTTTCCAGCAGGCCGCCGCGCAGGGCCTGCCCTCCGCCCAGGCGCGTGTCGGCTGGGCCTACCTCACCGGAACCGGCGTCAGCGTGGATTTCGGGACAGCGCACGAGTGGCTCGCGGCCGCGGCGCACCAGGGTGAGCCCTGGGCGTTGTACCTGCTCGCGTACCTGTATCGGGACGGCCGGGGCGTGCCGCAGGACGCGGGATTTGCCGACGCGCTGGACCAACGCGCCATGGAGCTCCACTTCGGCCCCGCCGAAGTCGACGTTGCGCTGTCGTGGCTCTACGGGCCGCTCGATCGCCGCGATTCGGCGCGCGGCATCCACCTGCTGCGGCAGGCTGCCGCCAGGAACAATCCCGACGCCGCTTTCGTGCTCGCGCAGCAGTACCTGCGGGGAAGGCACGTCGCTCGCGACCCGGGCGTCGCCTTCGAGTGGTTCTCCCGGGCAGCCGACGGCGGGCACCGGCTCGCCGCGCTCTGGCAGGCCGAGCTCATTGCGCGCGGCCTCGGCGTCGAGCGGAATGAGAGCCTCGCCCGCGAAAAGCGGGAGGCGGCGCTGGCGGCGGCCACCGTGGTCGAGAAGAACGACTTCGCCTGGATGCTGTCCGTCAACCCCGATCCCGCGCTTCGGAACGGCGAGCTCGCCGTCGCGATCATGGAGGCAGTGCTCGCCGATCCGGCCAGCCGCACACCGGCCCATGTCGACACGCTTGCCGCGGCCTACGCCGAAATGAGGGAGTTCGGGAAAGCCGTCGCCGCTCAGCAGGAGGCCATCGATGCGCTGCCGGCCGATGCGGGCCCGGAGCTCGTTGCCGGGTTCGAGGAGCGCCTGCAGCTTTACCTGGCCGGCAAGCCCTATCGGAGCACGCCATGAAAGGCAGGCTGGCGCTGTCGCTGAACCTGCTGCTGGCGTGCTCGATGGGCGCCGCCGCGCCGCTGGATCACCAGAAGCTCGCCGGGCACCCGGATGCGCAGGCGCGGGTAGCGGGCATCGCCGTCGACCTGCGGGCGGAGTTCGAAGCCGCCATGAACCGCTATGCCCAAGACATTGCGGGACGCCCCTACGACGTGGTGACGTACGTGGAGCGCTGCCGGTTCGTCGAACAGTTCTCCTGGGACTACGAGTACGTCGCCTGGATCGAGGAGCTCTACGAGCGCAGCCGGCGCTGCGCGGAGGCGCTGGCGCAGCAGTTCCCGGGCCACCCCGAGGTCGAACTGCTGCGGCTCGAGCGCTTGTACGGGGAGGAGCAGCTCGAGCGCGGCAAGGCGCTGCTGGCGCGTCTGCCCCGCGAGGACTGGACCTTCGCGCAGGCGTCGCGGCTTTACGCGATGCTGGCCGCCACCGCCGACCGCCTCGGCAAGAGCGATGCCGGGGACTATGCCGTCCGCGCGCTGAGCCTCGACCGCTCCGCCGACGTGCGCCTCATCGCCGCGGCTTACCTCGTGGAGCAGGGCGACACCGAACGCGCCATCGAGGTGCTGACCTCACCTTTCGACGGTCATGCTCCCGGTGACGGATGGTACGTCACGTCCAGAATGCTCAGCCTCGCCCGGGTCGGCGCGCACGAGGAGGTCCTGGCGCTCTACAGCGCGCTGCGCGCGGGGGGCGGCGACTACAACCATGCGGATGCGGCACGGGCATTGCGCGAAGCGGGTGCAACGGACCGGGCGCGGGCCGAGTTGGCGCTCTGGTCGAACGATTACTCCAGCGACGACGAGCGCGAGCGCTTCCGGTTCGAGCTGGAGCACGGCTCCGGCGCGCAGGCGGCGGCCGCGTACCGGGCATGGCGCGCGCTCGGCTGGGAGGAGGATCCGGCAGGCATCAACCGAGTGGCGCTCTTCCTGCATCATCCAGCGCTGCCGTGGCGGCCGGGCGACGTGCTGGGATTGCTGGGGGCGGTGGCGGCGATCGGCATCGTCGCCGTGTTTGCCTGGATTCCGGTGTCCTTCGTGCATTACCGGGGCCTGGCGCGCCGCGCCGGGGACGGCGCGCCGTACCCGCGGGAAGGCTGGCAGTTGCGGCATGCCTGGGCCGCGATGTTCGCGTTCGGGCTGGCATCATTCATCACCCTGTACACTGCCGGGCCGCTCACGCTGCTGGCCTCGTCCGGACAGATCATGGAGGGCAGCGCGCCGCAGGTCGCGCAGGCGACGCTTGCGGAAATGTTCCTGAATATCGCCGTCCTGCTGCCGCTCTGCCGGATCGCGGCAGTCCGGCAGCCGTCGCCTTGGAATGGCGAGTGGAGCGCAGTCAAATGTCTGCTGGTCGGCGCAGCCCTCGCGCTCCTGCTGCGTGCGCCGCTCATTGCGGTTATGGCGGCGCTGCCCGATTTTGTTTCCAACCTGTCCGCCTACGACCCGCTGTGGGAGTTGATGGGGGAGGTGCGCGGCCGGTATGGCATCGCCACCGCGCTCTGGATAGTGGCCATGGCCGCGCCGGTGGTGGAGGAATTCGTGTTCCGCGGCGTGCTGCTCCGGGCCTTTTCCGGCCACGTTTCCTTCGGCTGGGCGAACACCTTGCAAGCCGGCCTGTTCGCGGCCGCTCACGTGAACCTCGCCGGGGCACCGATGCTCTTCGTGTTCGGGTTGACGGCAGGCTGGTTGGCCAGGCGCTCGGGCGGCCTGCTGGCGCCGATGACCCTGCACGCGCTGTTCAACGCGATCCTCGCGGTTCCGGTGCTGCAAGGGTTGTAGGCGGCGCGGAGGTCGACTCGCCGTGAGGAGGGGTCCGGCAGTCTACTGGGCCATCCGCGGCCGGCGCACGCGGGCCGGGCGCAGGCGCCGGTGCAGCCGATATCCCAGCAGGACGATCAGGACCGCCGCATAGATCGCCGGTTCACGCGTATCCAGCTTCACCTGCCACCAGTAGTGCACGACACCCAGGATTCCAATGAGATAAACGCTGTTGTGGAGCGCCTGCCAGCGTTTCCCCATGCGGCGGCGTATCGCGAGCGGGGAGGTCGCGGCCAGCGCGACCAGCAGCAGG
>DASSBS010000108.1:0-13454 GCA_035698445.1 Woeseiaceae bacterium | reverse complement strand
CGGCATCCGGTGCAGGAGCCCGTCTCACGGGCGACGCGGCGTCCAAGCGTGGCACCCAATGAAGCCAGGACCGACCACTGTCGGGCATCTTCGGCAGCGCCACCGGCGGTGGGAGCTGGCGGAGCCGTGGCCGGGGGAGGTGTTTGGCGGAACTTCCGCGGACCGGAGGGCCCGCAGGGCCCGGAGGGAGCCATTTCGCCAAAGACCTCCCCCGGCCGCGGCTCCGCCGAGCCACGGCGTTCAACGGGTCGCGGCTCCGTCGAGCCCCGGTCGCAAAACCGCGGGTGCCCCCGGCCGCAAAACCGCGGCTGCCACCACCGCCAATCACACTCACGGCACCCCCACGCCGTCGAGGACGCGTTCGATGATGGAGTCGGCGGTGACGCCGTCGGCTTCGGCTTCGAAGGAGAGAACGAGGCGGTGGCGCAGGACGTCGGCGGCGACGGCCTGGATATCTTCGGGGCCGACGTAGTCGCGGCCGGCGAGCCAGGCGTGGGCACGCGCGCTGCGGTCGATGCCCATGCAGGCCCGGGGACTCGCGCCGTAGAGGATCTGGCCGGCGAGCGATTCGTTCACGACGCCGGGATTGCGGGTGGCGACCACGATGTTGACGATGTACTGCTCGAGCTCGTCGGCGAGGTAGAGGTCGAGAATCGCGCGGCGCGCTTCCATGACGGAGGCTTCGGGCAGGAGCTCCGGCGGCTGGAACGGGTCGCGCCTGCCGGCTTTCGCTTCCTCGCGGTTGAGCACCAGGATGCGCCGCTCGTCCTCGATGCTCGGGTAGCCGACCCTGGCATGCAGCAGGAAGCGGTCGAGCTGAGCCTCGGGCAACGGGTAAGTGCCTTCCTGCTCGATCGGGTTCTGCGTTGCCATCACCATGAAGAGATTCGGCAACGTGTAAGTCTTCTCGCCGACGGTGATCTGGCGTTCCTCCATTGCTTCGAGCAGCGCCGACTGCACCTTGGCCGGGGCACGGTTGATTTCGTCGGCAAGTATCAGGTTGTGGAACAGCGGCCCCTCACGAAACTCGAAGCGGCCATCCTGGGGCCGGTAGATTTCCGTGCCGGTGAGATCGGCCGGCAGCAGGTCCGGGGTGAACTGCAGCCGGTGGAAATCGCCTTCGATGCTTTCGGCGAGCACCTTGATCGCGCGCGTCTTGGCGAGTCCCGGCGCTCCTTCCACCAGCAGGTGGCCGTCACACAGCAGGGCGATCAGCATGCGGTTGATGAGGTGTGCCTGCCCGACGATCAGCCGGCTTGCGTGTTGCTCCAGTTCCTGGAATTTTTCTGTCAGGGCCATCGACGGCTCCGGCTGTTCGAAACGGCGTGCCATTTTAGTGTCCTCTCCCCCAATTAACTACGCATGGGCCGCTGATGAGCGATAATCCCTGTCCTACGACCAGCGGGGTGCCAATACATTGCAGCAGCGGAAAAAAAACGGGCGAATCGGCATGTGGCGCCACTTGCCCGCCACAGCGGCTTTGGCCCTGGCGGCGGTCGCGGCAGGCGCCCAGTCCACCGGCGGTGACGATCTCGACGAAGATTTCGCGCGCGGCGCCATTATCATCGAAGCGGGCGAGAACGCCTGTTACCGGTTCGACGTCTACCTGGCCGAGACCAACGCGCAGCACCGGCGAGGGCTGATGTTCGTGCGCGAGCTGCCGCGGCTCACCGGCATGCTGTTCGTCTATCCGGATTCCGCCATGCGCTCGATGTGGATGAAAAACACGTTCATCCCGCTCGACATCCTGTTCATCCGTGCCGACGGCACCGTGTCCTCGATCGCGCAGGACACGGAACCGCGCTCGCTCGCCTCGATCGCTTCGACGGAGCCGATCCAGTACGTGCTGGAGCTGAATGCGGGCGTGACCGAGGAGCTCGGCATCGGCCCGGGAAGCGTCATCTACTTCCCGCCGGAGCTGTAGGAGCCCGTCCCACGGGCGACACCGCGGTCGGCATCCGGTCGCCCGTGAGACACGGGCTCCTACAGCACCGCGGCGATGGAGTCGGCCAGGTAGCCGGCGTTGTTTCGGGTGATTCCCGCCACGTTGATACGGCTCGAATCGACCACGTAGATGCCGTATTCGGATTTGAGCCGCTCGACCTGCTCGCGCGACAGCCCCAGGAAAGAAAACATGCCCTTCGCGGACACGAGGTGCGAGAAATCGTGACCGGGCGCGGCATCGCGCAGTGCGTCCCGTAACAGCGTGCGCATGCCGCCAAGCCGCTCGCGCATCGCCGTGAGCTCCGCCAGCCATGCATCCCGCAGGTCCGCATCGCCGAGAATCAGCGCGACCACGGCACCCCCGTGATCGGGCGGCATCGAGTACAGGGTCCGCACGACGTTGAACGCCTGGCTCTTCACGGTTGCGGCGCCGGCCGCATCCGCGGAGACGATTGACAGGCTGCCCACGCGGTCGCGGTACAAGCCGAAATTCTTGGAACAGGAGGCGGAGACGATCATCTCCGGCACCCGTTCGAACAGGTGGCGGATGGCGAACGCATCTTCATCCAGGCCCGCCGCGAAGCCCTGGTAGGCGATGTCGATGAACGGCACGAGGCCCCGCTCGGCGATGATGGCGGCCGTCTCGCGCCACTGCTCGACGCTCAGGTCCATACCGGTGGGATTGTGGCAGCAGGCGTGCAGCAGCACGAGGTCACCGTGCGGCACGCGGTTCAGCGTCTCGAGCATGGCCTCGAAGCGCACGGATGCTTCGCCGGAGCGGTAATACGGGTACTGCTCGAGGCGGATGCCGGCGCCGCCCAGCAGCGGAACGTGGTTCGCCCAGGTCGGGTCGCTGGTCCACACGCGGGCATCCGGCCGCGCCCGCAGGATCAGGCCGGCCGCGACGCGCAGCGAGCCCGAGCCGCCGGGCGTCTGCAGCGTGGTGATGCGTGCGTTGTCCTCACCGGCGCTCCCGAAGACCAGCGACTGCATCGCCGCATTGAAGGCGGGCGCGCCGCCGGAACCCACGTAGCTCTTGCTCGCCTGGCTGGCAACCAGCCGCTGCTCCGCTGTTTTGACGGCCGCGAGCACCGGCGTTGCACCCTCGGCGTCACGGTAGATGCCGATGCCGAGATCGATCTTGTCGCGGCGCGGATCGTCGTTGTATTCCGCGATCAGCCGCAGGATCGCATCCGGCGGCAGCGGCTGGAGATTCTCAAACAATAGCATTCTCGCTGGCAGGTGATTTGCAGGAGCCCGTCGCACGGGCGACCGGAATCCGGAGCGTCGTGTCGCCCGTGGGACGGGCTCCTGCAAAGGGTCTATTGCGGCTTCGGCGACCAGACCGAGCACCAGCCGTTCTGGTTCACGAGCTTGCCGGGGAAGATCTGGCAACCGCGCCACTCGCCCTCGTCGGCCTGCACCAGCGCGCAGTTCCCGCAGTGCTGCTCTTTCGCCGGCTGCGGCCGTGACGCCGGATCGACCGTACTCGAGTCGTGCGTGTAATGCAGCGCTTTCGCCTGCTGACTCGCCGGATCGAGCTTCTCCATTTCCTGGGCGGCGGGCGTCCCCGGGCGAATGAAGCAGCCGGCCGCCGCGACGGCGGACAACTGGATGAACTGACGTCTTGCGATCTTGCTCACAGCTCTCTCCTCGTTCGTGCAATGCAATCGGCATGCGCCGCTCTGCGGCCGGCCGAAGCGGGTCGGGATGCCTATTCTAAGGCAAGGCGACGGACGGCGGCAAAATGCTTCCCCGGCCGAAACCGGTACTGGCACCAGCTTTTTCCGGTACCGGCGTGACGATTATCACAATCGGCTCCATGAAGTGTTTCATGGCGCCGGCGGGCCGGCATACTGGGGCCCATGCGATCGTCGTTCCTCCAACGCGCGTTTGCAGCGCGCGCCGCGGCGCTCGCCGCCTGCCTCGTCTGGTCCAGCGCGCAAGGCGGCGACCTGCACGAGTACCGGATCGAGATCGACCCCTCGATGTCCCGGATGCAGGTCGAAGCCCGTTTCGGCGCGTCGGTCGACGCCGTCACCGCGCGCTCGGACGACGCCGGCGCGTACCTGCTCGAAGTCCACGACTGCGGCGACGCAACGCCGATCCGCTTGCGCAATCAGCGCATGCTGCTGCCCGTCGGCGGCCTCCGCTGCATGGGGTATACCGTCGACCTGCACGCCGCCGCGCAGCACCGCAGCTACAACCGCGCGCTCGCGCCGGGCAACGTGGTGGTCTCGCCCTCGCTCTGGCTCTGGCGGCCGCGACTGTCCGGCGACGACGAGATCAGGATCGAATTCGAGTTGCCGCCCGGCATGCAGGTGGCCGTGCCGTGGCAGCCGATCGACGCCGCGGCGCACCGTTATCGCCTCACGCCCTCGCCGCAGAGCTCGAACGCGCCGGCGGTGTTCGGCGACTTCTACTACCGCGAGGTGAACGTGCCCGGCGCGACCCTCCGGGTCAGCCTGCTCCGCAGCGACGACCCGGCCGGCGACCGGCTCGGCATTACGGCCATCGAGGAATGGCTGCGCGCGACGGCGACCGACGTGACGCTCGCGTACGGCCGTTTTCCGAACCCGTCGCCGCAGGTCGTCGTCATTCCCGCGGTGAACAGCCAGCGGAGTGCCGTGCCGTACGGCCGCGTGATCCGCGACGGCGGCGAGGCCGTCGAGCTGTTCGTGGACCTCACGCGGCCGTTGGACGCGCTCTTTGCCGACTGGACCGCCACGCACGAGTTCAGCCATCTCATGCTCCCTTACCTCGAGCACGAGCACCGCTGGGTTTCCGAAGGCTTCGCCCAGTATTATCAGAACGTGCTGCTGGCGCGCTCCGGCGCCTACGCCCCGGCAACCGCGTGGCGCAAACTGTACGAAGGCTTCGCACGCGGCCGGCTCTCGCGCCCGGAACTGTCGCCCAACGCCGCGGCCGAACGCGGCATCCGCAGCGCGCGCATGAAGATCTACTGGAGCGGCGCCGCGCTCGCGCTGATGGCCGACGTCGAGCTGCGCCGGCGCAGCGGCGGCGCGGAAACGCTCGATGATGTCCTCGGGCGTTTGCAGGCCTGCTGCCTGCCGTCCCCGCGCGTCTGGACCGGCCCCGAGCTGTTCGCAAAGCTCGACTCGCTCGCCAGCCATCCCGTCTTCATGCCGCTCTACCGGCGCTACGCCGATACCGCCGGATTCCCGGATGCGCGCCCCCTGCTGGAGCGCCTCGGTATCGAGATCGCCGACGGCGAGCTCGAGCTGCGCCACGGCGGCGAGCTGCAGCCGATCCGCGTCGCCATCACGAAGACGGACCCGGCGGCGGCCCGCTGGCGCGAGCAACTGGCCGCGCAGCACGACGCTTCCCGCTTTCGCGCCGGTACTGCCGGGTCCCGCTGACCCGGAAGTCTCGGGCAGCCGGGGCTTAGGCGCCGGGGCTGGCGGAGCCCGCCGAATTCCGCGTCAGTCGCACGAGTGTGAGCTGCCACGGACGTTGGCGGCGGAGGCGTGGCCGGGGGAGGCCTTTGGCGGAACTTCCGCGGACCGGAGGTCCCGAAGGGACCGGAGGGAGCCATTTCGCCAAAGGCCTCCCCCGGTCGCGGCTCCGCCCAGCCACGGCGTCCTGGACTCCGGTGCCACGTGCCTTCGATGAGCCTCGTACCGGTCGCCCGTGGGACGGGCTCCTACACACGGACCGGAGGTCCCGAAGGGACCGGAGGGAGCCATTTCGCCAAAGGCCTCCCCCGGTCGCGCCTCCGCCCAGCCCCGGCGTCCCGAACGCCGGCTCCACCGAGGCTCCGACAAGCCTCGTAGCGGCGCCCGTGGGACGGGCTCCTACACGTCAGGCCCGGGTCCGGCTTGTATACTGAGGGCGCATGGAAACGGCAGACGAAATGGCCAACAGTCTCGCCATCGATATCAGCAAAGTGTCGGGCGACGGGCAGGTTGCGCGGCAGGACGAGGTGGCCGTCGAGGAGCCGCTCGAGCTCCAGCTCGTCACGGGTGACGCGTCCGGCGCGGCGGCGAAGAGTGTTTCGATCACGATGCGGACGCCCGGCCACGACGCCGAGCTGGCGCTCGGGTTCCTGTTTTCCGAGGGGATCATCACGAACGAGACCTGGATCGCCTCGATCGAGCCGGTCGGCGAGCCTGACCCGGAGACCGGGGTGTGCAACATCATCCGCATCGGACTGAACGCGGACGAAGCGATCGATTTCGACCGGCTGGAGCGGCACTTCTATACCACCTCGAGCTGCGGCGTCTGCGGCAAGGCCTCGCTGGATGCCCTGCACGTCGCGGGCCAGCAATCGCTGAAGCACGCCGGCACGCGCTTCCCGCGCGACGTGCTCACCGCCATGCCGAAGCGGCTCGAGCAGCGGCAGCAGGTGTTTTCGCGGACCGGCGGCCTGCACGCCGCGGCTGTTTTCAGTCCAGATGGTGAGATCGCGGTCGTCCGCGAAGATGTCGGGCGGCACAATGCCGTCGACAAGGCGGTGGGCGCGCTGCTCCGGCGGCACCGGCTGCCGGCGCACGACCTCGGGCTGCTGGTCTCCGGCCGCGCCAGCTTCGAGCTGATGCAGAAGGCGCTCGTCGCCGGGCTGCCGCTTCTCGCCGCCGTCGGCGCGCCATCGAGCCTCGCGGTGCAGCTCGCGCGCGAGTTCGACATGACGCTGGTCGGCTTTCTGCGCCGCGACGGGTTCAACGTTTACGCGGGTTCCGAGCGGTTGACTTGACGCCCACAGGGGGCACACTGGAAGGGTGGGGGTGAGGTTGCGATGCCGGCGAAGTACGACAAAGAGATCGGCCAGGAGATCATCGCAGGCTTCGGCGCGAGGCCCGAAATGCTGGTGCAGATCCTGCGGGCGTTCGTCGACCGCTATTCCTGTATAAGCGACGCCGCGATGCGGCAAATCGCGGACGAGCTGAACCTGTCCCGCGCCGACGTGCACGGCGCCGTCAATTTCTATCACGATTTCCGCACCGAGCCTCCCGGCAAGCGCGTGGTGAAGATCTGCCAGGCCGAATCCTGCCAGGCGATGGGCAGCCGCGAGCTGACGGCGCATGCCGAAGAAACGCTCGGCGTTGCGCTGCACGACACCACCGCCGACGGCGAGGTCACGCTGGAGCCGGTGTACTGCCTGGGCAACTGCGCGTGCTCGCCGGCGATCATGATCGACGAGCGGGTGTACGGCCGCGTCGACGCCGGCAAGTTCGACCGGCTGGTAAAGGCGTCGTGATCAGGTGCACGGCCTCGCCTCGGGTCGTCCGTGAGACGGGCTCCTGCAGGTGCGGCGCCTGCTGTAGGCGCCCGTCTCACGGGCGACCATCTTCGAAGCACGGGAGCCGCTGAACCATGCCCGCTCCCGTCAGAATTTTCGTGCCGCGGGAGACCGCCGCGGTTTCCATGGGCGCCGACGAGGTCGCCGCCGCGATTCTTGCGCGCACCCGGGGAAGCGGTGAGGCCGTCGACCTCGTGCGCAACGGCTCCTGGGGCATGAGCTGGCTGGAGCCGCTGGTGGAAGTCGTCCTCGATGGCCGGCGGATCGCCTACGGCCCCGTGGGCCCGGACGACGTCGACGGCCTGTTCCAGGCGGGTTTCCTGCAGGGCGGCGAGCATCCCCTCGGGCTCGGGCCGACCGGGGATATCCCGTGGCTCGCGAACCAGGACCGCTGGACTTTCGCCCGCTGCGGGCAGACCGATCCCCTGTCGCCCGGCGACTATCTCGCGAACGGCGGCCTGCAGGGCCTCGGCCGCGCTTTCGAGCTCGGCCCCGCGGGCGTGCTGGAGGAGCTGAAAACGTCCGGCCTGCGCGGCCGCGGCGGCGCCGGCTTCCCGACCGGCATCAAGTGGCAGACGGTCGCGGACGCTCCCGGCGGCGAGAAGTACATCGCCTGCAACGCCGACGAAGGCGACAGCGGCACCTTCTCCGATCGCCTGCTCATGGAAGGCGATCCGTTCATGCTGATCGAGGGCATGGCCATTGCCGGCTTCACGGTCGGCGCTCACAAGGGCTATGTGTACCTGCGCTCGGAATACCCGCTCGCCAGGACGGTGTTCACGAAAGCACTCGCCGCCGCGCGCGAGCAGGGCTGGCTGGGGCAGGACATCCGGGGGAGCGGCTTCGATTTCGACATCGAGCTGCACATCGGCGGCGGCTCCTACGTGTGCGGCGAAGAGACCTCGATGCTGGAGAGCCTCGAGGGCCGCGCCGGCCTCGTCCGCTTCCGGCCGCCGCTGCCGGCGATCTCCGGGCTGTTCGGCAAGCCGACGGCCGTCAACAACGTGATCACCCTCGCCTCGGTGCCGGCAATCCTGGCGCGCGGCGGCGCGGCCTACGCGGCGCTGGGGACGGGGCGCTCCCGCGGCACCCTGCCGTTCCAGCTCGCCGGCAACATCAGGCGCGGCGGGCTGGTGGAGGTCCCGTTCGGCCTGACGCTGCGCCAGCTCGTCGACGACTGGGGCGGCGGCACCTGGAGCGGCCGCGAGCTCCGGGCCGTGCAGGTCGGCGGGCCGCTCGGCGCCTACTTCCCGGCGGACCTGCTGGACACCCCGCTCGACTACGAGGCCTTCGTGGCCCAGGCCGGGCTCATCGGCCACGGTGGCATCGTGGTCTTCGACGACACCGTCGACATGGCCGCCCAGGCGCGTTTCGCCATGGAGTTCTGCGCCGTGGAGTCCTGCGGCAAGTGCACCCCCTGCCGCATCGGCTCCGTGCGGGGCGTCGAGGTCATCGACCGCATCGTCGCCGACGACAACCGGGCCGCGAACCTCGGCCTGCTGGAGGAGCTCTGCGATACCATGGTGGACGGCTCCCTCTGCGCCCTGGGCGGCATGGCCCCGTTCCCCGTCCGCAGCGCACTAAAGCACTTCCGCGGGGATTTCGAGCGCCCCGCGGCGGTCAAACCGACTACCGGCGGCCGCACGCCCCCTGCAGGAGCCCGTCCCACGGGCGACACCGAGGGCAGGCACCCCACCGCCGAAGGAGCAAGCACATGAGCCTGCTGAAGGAACCGGACTACGGCACCCCCGCAAGCCCCCTCACCGACACCGTCGAAGTCGAGATCGACGGCACCCCCGTCACCGTCCGCGCCGGCACCACCGTCATGCGCGCCGCGCGCGAATCCGGCATCGACGTGCCCAAGCTCTGCGCGACCGACAGCCTGAAGCCCTTCGGCTCCTGCCGGCTGTGCGTGGTCGAGATCGAGGGCCGCAAGGGCTATCCCGCCTCCTGCACGACCCCGGTCGAGGCCGGCATGAAGATCCGCACGCAGACGCCGGCGGTCGCCAGACTGCGCCGCAACATCGTGGAGCTTTACCTCTCGGATCATCCGCGCGACTGCCTCACCAATGCGGCGCACGCCGAGTGCGAGCTGCGGGACATGGCGGGCACCGTGGGGCTGAACGAAGTCCGCTACGGGCTGGACGGCGCCAACCACCTCGACGCGCCGGTCGACGACAGCAATCCCTACTTCAACTTCGACCCGGCGCAGTGCATCGTCTGCTCGCGCTGCGTGCGCGCTTGCGACGAGGTGCAGGGCACCTTCGCGCTCACGATCGAGGGCCGCGGCTTCGCATCCAAGGTCGCGGCGAGCATGGGCGAGAGCTTCTTCGATTCCGAATGCGTCTCCTGCGGCGCCTGCGTGCAGGCCTGCCCGACCCCGGCGCTGATCGAGAAATCGATCGTCGACAACGGCCGGCCGGATCGCACGGTGCTGACGACCTGCGCCTACTGCGGCGTCGGCTGCTCGTTCAAGGCCGAGATGAAAGGCGACCAGGTCGTGCGCATGCTGCCCTACAAGGAGGGCCACGCGAATCACGGTCACAGTTGCGTGAAGGGTCGCTTCGCCTGGGGTTATGCCTCGCACAAGGATCGCATCCTCGACCCGATGATCCGCGAGAGCACCGACGATCCCTGGCGGAAGGTGAGCTGGGAGGAAGCCATCCAGTACAGCGCGCGCCGCTTCAAGGAGCTGCAGGCGAAGTACGGGCGGAAATCCGTGGGCGGCATCACGTCGTCCCGCTGCACGGACGAGGAAGTGTATATCGTGCAGAAACTCGTGCGCGCCGCGTTCGGCAACAACAACGTCGACACCTGCGCGAGGGTCTGCCACTCGCCGACGGGCTACGGCCTGAAGAAGACGCTGGGCACCTCCGCCGGCACCCAGCCGTTCGACAGCGTGATGGACGCGGACGTCATCGTCGTGATCGGCGCCAACCCGACGGAGGCGCACCCGGTATTCGCCTCGCAGATGAAGCGGCGGCTGCGCCAGGGCGCGAAGCTGATCGTGATGGACCCGCGCAAGATCGGGCTGGTGCGCTCGCCGCGCATCGAGGCGCAGTACCATCTGCCGCTGCTGCCCGGCACCAACGTGCCGATGATCAACGCCTTCGCCCACGTCGTCGTGGCCGAAGGCCTGGTGGACGAAGCCTATGTCGCCGAGCGCTGCGACACCGAGGCGTTCGAGGCGTGGAAGGCATTCATCCTGAAGCCGGAGAACTCCCCGGAGGCCGTTGCCGCGATTTCCGGCGTGCCGGCGGAGGACATCCGGGCGGCCGCCAGGCTCTACGGCAAAGCGGAGCGCGGCGCCATTTACTACGGCCTCGGCGTCACCGAGCACAGCCAGGGCTCGACCATGGTGATCGGCATGGCCAACCTCGCCATGGCGACCGGGAACCTCGGCTTCTCCGGCTGCGGCGTGAATCCCATGCGCGGCCAGAACAACGTGCAGGGCTCCTGCGACATGGGCTCGTTCCCGCACGAGCTGCCGGACTACCGGCCGATCGGCGACGACGCCGTGCGCGGCTCCTTCGAGCAGCACTGGGGCCTGAAGCTCGATCCCGAGCCCGGCTACCGCATTCCCAACATGTTCGACGCGGCGATCGCCGGCACGTACAAGGGCATGTACATCCAGGGCGAGGACGTTGCCCAGTCGGATCCGAACACGAAGCACGTGGAAGCCGCGCTAGGCAGCCTCGAATGCCTCGTGGTGCAGGACCTGTTCCTCAACGAGACGTCGAAGTTCGCGCACGTGTTCCTGCCGGGGACCTCGTTTCTCGAGAAGGACGGCACGTTCATCAACGCGGAGCGCCGCATCAACCGCGTGCGGCCGGTGATGGAGCCGCAGCAGGGCAAGGGCGAGTGGCTCATCACGCAGGAGCTCGCGCAGGCGCTCGGTTACCCGATGAACTACGCAAGCGAAGCGGAGATCCTGGACGAGATCGCGGAGCTCACCCCGAGCTTCAGCGGCGTGTCGTTCGAGTTCCTCGACCGGGTCGGCAGCGTGCAGTGGCCGTGCAATGAAAAAGCGCCGATGGGGACGCCGATCATGCACGTCGACAGCTTCGTGCGCGGCAAGGGGCTGTTCGTCGAGACGGAGTACGTGCCGACCGAAGAGCGCACCAACCGCAAGTTCCCGCTGATCCTGACGACCGGGCGGACGCTGACGCAGTACAACGTGGGCGCGCAGACGCGGCGCACCGACAACGTGCGCTGGTACCACGAGGACCTGCTCGAAATTCACCCGTCGGACGCGGAAGTGCGCGGCATCAGGAATGGCGAGCGCGTATCGCTGTCCAGCCGCAAGGGCGAGATCACGCTCGAGGCGAAGGTCACCGAACGCGTGCAGCCGGGCGTCGTCTACACGACCTTCCACGACCCGGAGACCGGCGCCAACGTCGTGACCACCGAGTACAGCGACTGGGCGACGAGCTGCCCCGAATACAAGGTCACGGCCGTGCAGGTCGCCCCGGCCGTCCACCGCTCGAAATGGCAGCAACAGTTCGACCAACGCGCAAAAGACCAGGGCAAGATCCTGGAACCGGGCTGAGGCCCTGCAGGAGCCCGTCCCACGGGCGACCGGAACCCGCCACAGATGACAATCGACTCCGACGATGACGTCACGGCCCTGCAGCGCATCGGCCACATCGTCGCCACGGTCCTCGAGCGCATGCTCGCCGCCATGGAACCCGGCATGACCACGCGCGAGCTCGACGCCTTCGGCGCCGCCCTGCTCCACAAGGAAGGCGCACGCTCGGCCCCCCAACTCACCTACGATTTCCCCGGCGCAACCTGCATCAGCATCAACGAGGAAGCGGCACACGGCGTGCCGGGCGATCGCGTCATCCGCGCCGGCGACGTCGTGAACGTCGACGTCTCCGCGGAGCTCGACGGCTACTTCGCGGATACCGGCGGCACGGGCGTGGTGCCGCCCTCTTCCACCCTGAAGAACCGGCTGTGCCATGCCACGCGGCAGGCGCTCGCCGCGGCGATGCAGGCCGCGCGGGCCGGCGCGCCTTTGAACGGGATCGGCGCCGCGATCGAGCGCACCGCGAAGCAGCACCGCTTCCGCATCATCGAGAACCTGGGCAGCCACGGCGTAGGCCGCGCGCTCCACGAGGCGCCCGATCACATCCCGGGCTATCGCGCCCCGCGCGACCGCCGTGTCCTTACCGAAGGCATGGTGATCACGATCGAGCCGTTCCTGTCGACGAAGAGCCGCCAGGTCACGGAAGGCGAGGACGGCTGGACGCTGCTCGCGGAGCCGGGCAACCTTTCCGCGCAATACGAGCACACGATGATCATCACCCGCGGTGCGCCGGTGGTGGTCACTGACCGATGATCGGCGATACCAGCCTCCGGGCCCTGACCGACGAAACCGGGGTAACGGAGGCGCCTGTTTCCTGACATGATCGGCTCATGCCTGCTGATGGCCCTGTTCCTCATGGCTCCTTACCCGTCCGCGCCGGCGGATTCCGCTGCTTTGTCGCAGGCTTCGATTACGGGCCGCACCCAGCTCGAGGTCATCCTGCGGGACCGCCCGCAGATGGCGGCCATTCTCATGGATCGCGAGGCGATCCGCGCCTGGCTCGTCGAGGAACTGGGCACGGAAAACCCGCAGCCGCTGTGGGACCCGGCTGAGCCGGTCTCCGGACGCGCCGCCGAGCACGAATATCCGTCCCGCGGCGGCGCGGCACCGGCGGGAACCGCGGTGATCCGCGTCAGCTCCCGCCCTTCAGGCTGGGACCAGCTCGCCGGGCTGATTTTCGAGCTGCACAATCTCCGCCGCAGCGCGCGTTTTGAAGCCATCCACGAAGCCGCCGTCAGCGGCGCCATCGACGAGTCCGAATACGTGCGGCGCTCGCTGCAGCAGGAGTTCGCCGCCCTGCTCGCAACCAGGCGTTTCCTGGCACAGCACGTGCACGGCATGCCCGAGGACGCGCGGGAAGGCAGTCCGCTGTTCGAGCAGATCCTGGAGACCGCGGACTCGCTGGAAGCTCACCTGGAGGAGCAGCGCGACAAGGGCGTCGATCTCGAGACGTACTTCGAGGAGCTGTATGAACAGGAAGTGGTCCCGGAACGGCGCGGCAGCGGAAGTGCCGAGCGCTAGTGGCCTGTAACTGGGGAAGCGGAAGTAGCTCGCGAAGGAATGGTGGTGGCTGGCGCCGGTCTGGAGCGAAGCCGATAGCCAGCTATCGGCTGAGTGAAGACCAAGCCAGGCGCCGCCAGGCCGAGCGAGGTACTTTCGATT
>DASSBS010000107.1:0-26924 GCA_035698445.1 Woeseiaceae bacterium | reverse complement strand
GTCTTGCCGGTCACGAGGATCATGCCCTGCGTCTGCTTGCACAGGTTGTGCACGACCTCGGGCATCTTCAGCTCCTCTAGCGTCAGCGCTTTCGAAGGGATCGCGCGGAACACGCCGCCGATCCCGTTCAGGTGCCGCATGACGTTGACGCGGAAGCGGGAGACGTCCGGGATCTCGTAAGCGAAATCGACGGCGTCGTGTTGCTCGAAATCGCGCTGCGCCGTGCCCGACATGATCTCGTAGAGCGCGTCGCGGACCGAGTCGGTGGTCAGCACGTCGTCGTTCAGTGTCGTCAGCGACCCGTGGATCCGGACCCGCGGCGGATCGCCGGAAATGAAATGCAGGTCCGAGCTGCTCTTGACCAGCGCGTCCTTCAGGAACTGGTCGATCCTGGCCATCAGCGCACCTATTCTTCCGTTTCCAGCGTCGGCAGGATGCCGGTGTCCGTGACGAAACGCTTGAACTTCCGTTTGTCCTGCGCGTAGCGGAAGGCATCGTCGGGATCGACCTCGCCGGCTTCGATGGCGGCCAGCAGCGCCTGGTCCATGAGCTGCATGCCGACGTCCCGGCCGGTCTGCAACTGTGCCGGTATCTGGTGCGACTGGTCGGTCATGATGAGCTTCGCGATGGCGCGGTTGTTCACGAGGATCTCGAGCACCGCCTTGCGGCCGCGCCCGTCGGGCGTCTTCACCAGCACCTGGGTGACCACGGCTTTCAGGCTCTGCGCGAGGAAGCTCTTGGTCTGCTCACGCAGCTCGCCGGGCAAGGCATCGACGACGCGGTCGATCGTCTTGACCGCACTCGTCGTGTGCAGGGTGCCCAGCACGAGGTGGCCCGTCTCGGCGGCGGTCATGGCCATCGAGATCGTCTCCGCGTCGCGCAGCTCGCCGACCAGGATCACGTCCGGATCCTCGCGCATGGCGGAACGGACGCCGTCGGCGAAACTGGTGAGATGAGTGCCGAGCTCGCGCTGGATCACCTGGCAGTTCTTGCTGGGATGCACGAACTCGATCGGATCCTCGAGACTGATGATGTTCAGGCTGCGCGTCTTGTTCAGGTGGTCGATCATGGCGGCCAGCGTCGTCGACTTGCCGGTGCCGGTCGAGCCGGTCACCAGCACCATCCCCTGGTGGTAATCGCAGAAGTCCCGAATGGTCGGCGGCACCTTGAGCTTCTCCAGGGTCGGCACTTCGTTCGGAATGTGCCGGAACACCGCGCCGACGCCGGTGTCCTTGCGGAACAGGTTGACGCGAAACCGCCCGCCTTCCTCGCCGACGTAGGAGAAGTCGAGGTCCCGGCCGGTTTCGAAAGTCGCCTTCTGCGAGTCCGTGAGGATCTCCATGACGTAGTTTTCGAGCTCGGTGTCGGACAGCTCCCGGAACTTGATCGGCATGAGATCGCCGTTCATGCGGAGCATCGGGGGCACGCCGACCGCCAGGTGCACGTCGGAGCAGCCCTGCGCCAGACCGAGTTTCAGGAACGCATCTATTCGTGGCATTCGATGTCTTGTCGTCTGCGCCCGGTTATCAGAGTTTCACCGCGTCCAGCGCATCGATCAGCTCGTCCATGGAGCGGTGACGCCGCGTCTTGTCCACGGACATCGATTTCCCGATGACGGCCGCGTAATCGTCGGGGATGTCGGGATTGAGCTCCTGGCAGTGCTTGGCCTTGCCCTGCACGTGCTGGTACATGACCGACATGTGATCCCCCCGGCTGTACGGCGGCACACCCGTCACCATTTCGTACATGATCACGCCGACGCTGTAGATATCGGCCGTTTCGTCGACCTTCTTGCCCAGGATCTGTTCCGGCGCCATGTACTTCGGCGATCCTATCACATAGCCCGTTTTGGTGAGCTGCGTGTCGCCGCTGCTCGCCGCCGCGGCCACGCCGAAGTCCACGATCTTCAGCAGGCCTTCGTCATTGACGAGGATGTTCGCGGGCTTCAGGTCGCGGTGAATCACGCCCGCCTGGTGAGCGACGGCCATGCCGGTCGCCATGTCGCGCGAAAACCGCAGCGCCTTGTCGAAGGCCATCGGCTTGCTGTCCGGAATCTCGCCCGAGAGCGTGTGCGACGGGAAGTACTCCATCGAGATCGCGTAAGCGCCCTGCAGGTGCAGGAAATCGTAGATGCGGATGACGTTGCGGTGCGTTATCTTTCGCGAGTAGCGGAGCTCGTGCACGAACCGCTTCATCATTTCCTCGTCCGCCGACACGTTTGTGTTGAGGAATTTGAGGATCAGGTGCTCGTCGACGACCTGGTCCTGCATCAGCAGCACGGTGCCGAAAGCGCCCTTGCCGATCTTCTCGATAAATTTGTAGCGGCCGTCCACCACGTCGCCGGCCTGCAGTGTCGAGATGTCGAGGATCTTCGCCTCGTCCGCCGGCGCGCTGATGATGCTGTCGATGTCCTCGTTCTCGATGAGCAGCGTCCGCGTGTGCTCCGCCATTTTCTCGGCACGCACGTTCTCTTCGAGCACGGTGGCGGAGTACTTCGCGTCGAGCTCCTTGATCGCCTTGTCCGCGACGTTGATGATCGTGGAGTCGTTGGACTGCTTGATCTTCTGCAGGACCTTGCGGACCGTCTCGGCGCGTTTCTCGTCGGCGAGGTGGGAGATGGCCTTGATCGCTTCCACCTGGATATCGCGCTCCGGCCGCTGGAGCAGCGGCACGATCTGGTCGACGATCTCATGATTGCCGAGCTTGCCGAGCGCGCGCACGACCACCGAGTCGGTTTTCGGGTTCTTGCCCAGCATGCTGACCAGCTTCGGTACGGCCTTGGGGCTGCCGATCTGCGAGAGCGCATCGACCGCCCGCTCGCGCACCCACCAGTCGCTGTCATCGGTCGCTTTCAGCAGCTCGTCCACCGCGCGCTCGTCCTTCGTCGCATTGAGAATCTCGATCGCGGTACGGCGGATGTCGTCGTCCTTGTCGCGGATGAGCTGCAGCACGGAATCGACTACCTTGGGTCCGCCAATCTCCGCCAGCGCGTCGCCGGCGCGGGCGCGCACCCACCAGTCGTCGTCCTTGATTGCCCCGAGCAGGTCCTTGACGGCGTTCACGTTGCCGACCTCGTTCAGCACTTCCACCGCGGCCCGGCGGGTGTACTCCGACTCGTCCTTGAGCGCGGGGACCAGGTACTTGACCGTCTCCGGGTGGTTCAGCTTCACCAGCACGTCGACAGCCTTGTTCTGCACGTCGAGGTCGGGATCGAGCAGGAGCTTCGCGACTTTGGCGATGTCGACACCGCCGCCGCGCTGCGCCAGCGCGCCGAGCGCGGCGCTCCGCACCTGTTTGTTACCGTCGCCGAGCTGCATCTCCAGCGCGTGGTTGATTTCGGTGCTATTGAAGCCGGCGAGCAGGCTGATCAGGTGAATCTTGATGGCCGGGTCCTTGCCGCCCATGCGCGCGATCAGGTCCGGCACCATGTCCTCGGTAACGATTTCCTCGATGATCTTGAAGAGCGACGCCTTCTCTTTCGAATCGAGCTCGTAGGCGCGCCGCAGCAGGTCGTGCACGCTGAGATTGTTCTTGTGTACCTTGAGAATTTCGATCAGCGCCGGTTTCGACACCTCGGGTTCGTCGAGAAAATCGAGCAGGGCGTTGGCGTTGTAGTTGTTGCTGCTGGAGAGCGCCCAGGCCGTGCCGGAGACCACCCGCTCGCCGCCGTCAGCCAGCCCTTCCTTGTACAGCTTCAGCGTTTTGTCGCTGACCTGGCTTGCCAGGATGTCCACGAACAGCATCTGGTGCGTGCGGTCACTCAGCGCCAGGGCGTCAATCGCCTTGGGAATGACCTTGGGGCCCAGCTTTTTCAGCCGTTCGGTCAGCTTCCGGGCATTGACGGACGCCGTGTCGTTTTCGCTGATGAGCTGCGTGATGAGCTGATCCGCGCGAAAACCGCCTAGTATCGCCATAAAACCCCAAGCTGCCGGGATATCCCCGAACTCCCCACGACTTCTCCTGTCCGCCGGCCGCTGCATTATGCCACACCGGCCGAAATCGGCCGCGCTCGCGGCCGCCGGTCCGATTACAATAGCGGCCGCACAACGCTCCCGGCGATCCGCTGCCGCAAATCGCCGGTCACCCCCGGAATTTAACCTAACGCCCAGACGTGGAATGTGACAGTGTCAGCAAATTCAGCCCTGAAAGAGGCACTTGAAGCCGCCGAAGTGCCGGGCATCGGAGAGCCGCTCGAGCGTGTCGGCAAGGTGCGGCGCGCGGACGTGGAAGAGGGGCGCACCAGAGTCGAGATCGAGCTCGGTTTCCCGTTCGAGAGTCTGCGCGCCGAGCTCGAGGCGCGCTTGCGCGAGGCGATCCGGGCGCAAGCGCCGATCGAGCAGCTCGAGCTGGCGCTGGAGAGCCGCATCGTGCCCCACGGCGTGCAGCCCAACCTGAAGCCGCTGCCGAACGTTGCCAATATCATCGCGATCGCCTCCGGGAAAGGCGGCGTCGGCAAATCCACGACCGCCGTGAACCTCGCCGCGGCGCTCGCCCGCGACGGCGCGTCGGTGGGCGTGCTGGATGCGGATATCTACGGCCCGAGCATGCCGGCGATGCTGGGGCTTGCGGGCCGGCGCCCGACGAGCCGCGACGGCAAGACCATGATCCCGCTCGAAGCGCACGGCCTGCAGGTAATGTCCATCGGCTTCCTGATCGACCCGGACCAGCCCATGGTGTGGCGCGGGCCCATGGTGACCCAGGCGTTGAACCAGCTCCTGCAGCAGACCGAATGGTCGGAGCTCGATTACCTGGTCGTCGACATGCCGCCCGGCACCGGCGACATCCAGCTCACGCTCTCGCAGCGCGTGCCGGTGAGCGGGGCCGTGATCGTCACCACGCCACAGGACATCGCAACGCTCGACGCCCGCAAGGGCCTGCAGATGTTCCGCAAGGTCTCGGTGCAGGTACTCGGGATCGTGGAGAATATGAGCACGCACGTCTGCACCCGCTGCGGGCACGAGGAGGCAATCTTCGGCAGCGGCGGCGGGGCGCGCATGGCGGAGGAGTACGGCGTCGAGCTGCTCGGGCAAATCCCGCTCGATGTGACGATACGGGAACAGACGGACAGCGGGCGGCCCTCCGTCGTGGCCGATCCCGACGGCCCGATCGCCGGAGCCTGGCTGCGCACGGCGCGGCGCATGAGCGCGCGCCTGGCGATGCAGGGCAAGGACTACAGCCGCCGCTTCCCGAATATTGTCGTCGAGGACGATTAGCGAACACCCGGCCGGGGGAGGACACGTGAGCATCAAATCGGATCGCTGGATCCGCCGCATGGCGATCGAGCACGGCATGATCGAACCCTTCGAGCCGGCGCAGGTGCGCGAGAACGAGGGCGGCCGGATCGTTTCCTACGGCACGTCGAGCTATGGCTACGATGTCCGCTGCTCGAACGAATTCAAGGTGTTCACGAACATCGATTCGGCGATCGTCGATCCGAAGGCGTTCGACGAGACGAGCTTCGTCGACAAGGTCGGTGACGTCTGCGTCATCCCGCCGAATTCGTTCGCGCTGGCGCGCACGGTCGAGTACTTCCGCATTCCCCGCAACGTGCTCACGATCTGTCTCGGCAAATCGACCTATGCACGCTGCGGCATCATCGTCAACGTGACACCGCTCGAGCCGGAGTGGGAAGGCCACGTCACGCTCGAATTCTCGAATACGACGCCGCTGCCGGCGAAAATCTACGCGAACGAAGGCATCGCGCAGATGCTGTTCCTGGAATCGGACGAGGAGTGCGAGGTGTCGTACAAGGACCGGCGCGGGAAGTACCAGGGGCAACGCGGCGTCACACTGCCGAAAGCGTGACGGGCAGGAGCCCGTCTCACGGGCGACCCGGCGCGAAGCGCCGTGCCCGACCAACCGCCGCCGTGTCGCCCGTGTCGCAGATGATTGCTCCTGCATTATCTGCATTCGCGCCATCCATGGCGCTCACGGGCTCCTACAGCTCGAATAGCAGCGGTTCGCGCAAGGGTTCGCCGTCGTGCCACGCGGCGCCGTCCCGGTAGCGCACGCGTCCGGAGGCGACCAGCCCCGCGGCCCACGGGTAGATCCGATGCTCCATTTCCAGCACCCGGGCCGCGAGCCGCGGCGCGGTGTCGTCCGGCAGCACCGGGACGCGGGCCTGCGCGATCCGCGGTCCGCCGTCGAGTTGCTCGGTGACGAAGTGGACCGTGCAGCCGTGCCAGCGGTCGCCGGCGTCGAGGGCACGCTGGTGCGTGTTCAGCCCGCGGAACCGCGGCAGGAGTGAGGGGTGGATATTGAGGATCCGGCCCTCGTACCGCGCCACGAACCCGCCGGAGAGGATGCGCATGAAACCCGCGAGGATCAGCAGGTCCGGGCGATAACGCGCGAGCCGCTCGGCGAGAGCGTCTTCGAACGGCGGCGCGCCGGCATGCTCCGCGCGCGGCACGCATTCGGCGGGCAGCCCGGCGCGCCGCGCCCTTGCGAGTCCTTTCGCGTCCGGGTTGTCGCTGACGACCGCGCAGAGCGTGAGGTCCAGCCGGCCGCCGCGCACCGCGTCGATGAACGCCTGCAGGTTGGTGCCGCCGCCCGACACCAGCACCGCCGCGGAGCAGGCCGCGCCAGTCAAACGTAACGTACCCCGCCCGCGCCGGGCGCGATGCGGCCCAGGCGCCAGGCGCGCTCGCCGAGCCGCTCCAGTGCCGCCAGTGCCCGGGCCGCATCGGCGGGACTCACCACCAGCACCATGCCGACGCCGCAGTTGAACGTGCGCCGCATTTCGTCGGCGGCTATGCGTCCGGTCGCGGCGAGCCAGTCGAATACCGGGCCCTGCTGCCAGCTATTGACGTCGATTTGCGCGTGGACGCTTGCCGGCAGCATACGCGGCAGATTTTCCGTGATGCCGCCGCCGGTGATGTGGGCCATGCCCTTGATCGTCACTTCGCGCATGAGCGCGAGCAGCGGCTTCACGTAGATGCGGGTGGGCTCGAGCAGCACCTCTTCCGCCGGCGTGCCCTCGATTGCCGGCGACGACCCGCGGGCCTGCTCCTCCGCGAGCTCGAGCACGCGGCGGATCAGCGAATAGCCGTTCGAATGCGGGCCGCTCGAGGCGAGGCCGATGACGGCATCGCCCGCGGCGATACCGCGGCCGTCGACGAGCTCGCTCCGCTCGACCGCGCCGACGCAGAAGCCCGCGAGGTCGTACTCGCCGATCGCGTACATGTCCGGCATTTCCGCCGTTTCGCCGCCGATGAGCGCCGCGCCCGCCTGTTCGCAGCCGCGCGCGATGCCACCGATGACGGCGGCGGCAACGTCGACGTCCAGCCGCCCGCAGGCGAAGTAGTCGAGGAAGAACAGCGCTTCGGCGCCCTGCACGACGACATCGTTCACGCACATGGCGACGAGATCGATACCGATGGTGTCGTGGCGGCCAACCTGCTGCGCCAGCTTCAGCTTGGTGCCGACGCCGTCGGTGCCGGAGACCAGCACCGGCTCGCGATAGCGGCCCTCCGGCAGCGCGAACAGCCCGCCGAAGCCGCCGATGCCGGCGAGGACTTCCGGCCGCGCCGTGCGCGCGACGAGCGGACGGATGCGATCGACCAGCCGGTTCCCGGCGTCGATGTCGACGCCCGCGTCTTTGTAGGTCAGTGATTTGCGGCTCATGCGCGGTAATGGGGACAGGCACCTTGATTCATCATAACAGTACCGGTCACCTGCCAGGTTGCGAACAAGTAAAGGGGCCTGTCCCCAAAACCGGGCGCGATATAATAGCAGCGCGTTGCACGCCTGCCCGTGCGGCCGGGATTGCACACCGGCCGCAAAGGAAAGAACATCTGTCAGCTTTCGCCCCGGGAAACGGGGTGACGATGCTCCGGAAGCCGATGAAAAATACTTTACAGAAAGCCTGCACGTTCCGCCGGTACTCACTGATTTTGTTGGGGTTGATGAGCCTTGTTGCGGCCCTTCCGGCCGCCGCGATCGAAGTCGATTCCCTGTACACCGCGAAAGCGACGCTGGAGCGCGACGATGCCGCGCACCGGGCGGCAGCCTACACGGACGCGCTCTCGCAGGTGCTGTCCCGCATCACGGGATTGTCCGATCCGCTGCAAGCGCCGGAGATCGCGCCGCTCTTCCCCGACCCGTCCCGTTACGTCCTGCAGTACCGGCCCGGTGAGGACCGGAGCCTCTGGGTGACCTTCGACGGCGCCGCCCTCGAGCGCGCGCTCCGCTCCGCGAACGTAACGGTCTGGAGCAACGACCGGCCATTGACGCTGGTGTGGCTCGCGGTCGATTGGGGGCAGGGCGAACGCGAGATCATCGCGGCCGGCAACGGCGAAGAGGAGGACTTGCCGGGCCCGCTGGCCCGCGACCGGCTCCTGCGGGAGCGCGTGCAGGAGGCGGCAACCCGCCGCGGCATACCGATCGCATTCCCGCTGCTCGACGTCGAGGACCTGCAGATCGTCAGCTTCAGCGACGTGTGGGGCGGTTTCGACGATCGCCTGCTGCTGGCGTCGCGCCGTTACGGCGCGAATTCCGTCCTCGTCGGCCGGATTCGCCCGGACGCGCGGAACCGCTGGTCGTGGTACTTCGGCAACGAGCGGCGGGCATGGACCGGCGAGCCCGAAGCAGTCATCGAAATGCTCGCCAACACGCTCGCGTCGCAGTTCGCGATCGCCGGCAACGAACAGCTCGACACCTTCGACCTGACGATTTCCGGCATCGATTCCGTCGCCGCGTACGGCGCGGTGCAGAGTTACATGGAAAATCTCGACGTGGTCGACGCGCTCGCGATCGACCGGGTCACGGGGGACAGCGTGCGTTACCGCGTGAGCGCGCACGGCGGGGCCGAGCGTCTGCAACGCGTCCTCGAGTTCAGCGGAGTGCTGGAACCGGTGAACCGGTTCGGGCGGCCCGGTGCCGTGCCGGGCCCTGCCGCGCTCGAGTTCCGGTATCGTCCCTGAGGGGCTGCCGCGGGCACCTGACATGAGCCTACGCTGGTTGCCCAACGCCATTTCGATCATGCGCATCGCGCTGGTCGCGCCGATCCTGTGGCTGATGATCGAGGGCCGCTTCGAGCCGGCGATCGTCCTGTTCTTCATCGCCGGCTTCTCGGACGGGCTCGACGGCTATCTCGCCAAGCGGTTCAACTGGCACACCCGGCTCGGCGCCCTGCTGGATCCGGTGGCCGACAAGCTGCTGGTCGCCGGCGCGTTCATCACCCTCGTGTATACCGGCCACGTGCCGATCTGGCTCGCCTCGCTGGTGGTGCTGCGGGACGTGATCATCGTGGGCGGCGCGACCGCCTACAACTTCTTCGTCGGCCCGGTCGAGGGCGAGCCGACGCGCATCAGCAAGCTGAACACCGCGCTCGAGCTCCTGTACGTGCTGTTCGTGCTGAGCCGGGCGGCGTACGGCTGGCCGCCGGAGATCAGCACGACGATTCTCGGGGCCGGCGTCCTGGTGACGGTCGTGGTCAGCGGTATCGACTACGTCTGGTCCTGGACGCGGCGCGCGCAGGGCGGCGCGGCCTGAGCGCGTGCCGGTAACCGGGGGGAGTTGATGACCGAGACGTTCGCGGATTCCCGCAATCGCCGCCTGTTCGGGCTCATTGCGCTGGTGGTCATCGGCTGGCTGCTGTACCGGCTGGCGCCGGTGCTGACGCCGTTCATCGCCGCCGGGCTGCTCGCCTACATCGCGGATCCGCTGGCGGACCGCCTGCAGCGGCTGAAGCTGCCCCGCGCGGTGGCGGTCGTTACGGTGTTCCTGCTGACTTTTGCGTTCATCGGCTTGCTGGTGCTGCTGGTCCTGCCGATGGTCAACGCCCAGGTCGCGGCCCTGCTCGACGCGCTGCCTGACATCGTCAGGCAGGTCGAGCAGGTCTGGTGGCCGAAGCTGGCGCCGTTCCTCGATATCGCCCCGGGCGAGGACGTCGGTTTTGCCGCCTTCATCACCCGCTACGGCGAAATGGCGACGACCTGGGGGAGCAGCCTGCTCCTGTCCGTCACGCGCTCCGGCGGCGCGCTGGCGGCGGCGGTGATCAGCCTGTTCCTGGTGCCGATCCTGACCTTCTACCTGCTGCGCGACTGGGACACGATCGTGACCCGCATCGGCTCGCTCGTGCCGGCCCGGCAGCGCGATACCGTGTTCCGGCTGGTGCGCGAAACCGACGATGTGCTGAGCGCGTTCCTGAGGGGGCAGACCCTCGTCATGATTTCGCTCGGGGCCATCTACTCGCTGGGCCTGAGCCTGATCGGCCTGCGCTTCGCGATTGCCATCGGGGTGATCGCCGGGCTCGTGAGCTTCGTGCCCTATCTCGGGTTCGTCTTCGGTATCCTGCTGGCCGGACTGACGGTCGCGCTCGAACCGGATCCGCTGTGGCGGCTCGCCGGGGTCGTCGCGACGTTCTCGATCGCGCAGGTGATCGAAGGCTCGTTCCTGACGCCGAAGCTCGTCGGCAACCGGATCGGCCTGCATCCCGTGCTCGTCATTTTCGCCGTGGCCGCGGGCGGGCAGCTCTTCGGGTTTTTCGGCATCCTGCTGGCCCTGCCGATGGCCGCCGTGCTGTCCGTGCTGATCCGGTTCGCCTACCGCAACTACCTGGCCGAGCACCCTGAAGCGGAGCAACTTCCCCGCGAGAGCGACAGCGCGGCATGAATGCACAGCTCGCGCTGCCGCTGCGCCTCAGCGATCACGCCGCCTTCGCCAGCTTTCACAGCCCCGGCAACGACACGCTCGTCGCCTGGCTGAAACAGCTCGCCGACGGCGGCGCCGGCCCCGGCGCGTGGGTGCGCGGCGGGGGGGCCACCGGCAAAAGCCACCTCCTGCAGGCCGCCTGCGCGCGCGCCGGTGCGGATGCCGTCTACCTGCCGCTGCAGGAGTTCGCCGCAGGCCCGGCGTCCATTCTCGACGGCCTCGCCCGCCGCCGCCTCGTGTGCCTCGACGACCTCGGCGCCGTCGCCGGCCGCGAGGCCTGGGAGCTCGCGCTGTTCGAGCTCTGCAACCAGCTCGCCGACGCCGCCGGCATCCTCGTCGCCGCCGCGACGGGCGCGCCCCGCGACTGCGGTTTCACGCTCCCGGACCTCGAAAGCCGCCTGTCGAAGCTGCCCGCCTTCCGGATCGTCCCACTTGCCGAGGCCGACCGCATCCAGGCGCTCAAGCTCCGCGCGAGACACCGCGGGCTCGACCTGCCCACCGACACGGCCGAATACCTCCTGCGCCGCACCCGCCGCGACATGGCGAGCCTCTATGCCCTGCTGGATCACCTCGACCGCCAGTCCCTCGAGGCCCAGCGCCGCCTGACCATCCCGTTCGTTCGCGACGTGCTCTCCCGCTAGAGCTCGTGCCGTGCTAGCGGCCCGAGAGTTGCTTTGCGATGCCGGCGACACGGCGCCCGAGAACGCGGGCGAGGACGCGTTCGTCCTCGGAGAGGCGGTCGTCCTCGCGGTTCCAGCTCACGTGACTGGCACCGTAGGGTGAGCCGCCGGTGGTGGTGTGCGATACGGCGGGCTCGGTGTAGGGGACGCCGACGATGAGCATGCCGTGGTGCAGGAGCGGGATGGCCATCGAGAGCAGGGTCGTTTCCTGGCCGCCGTGGAGCGTGGACGTGGAGGTGAAGAGGCCGGCGGGCTTGCCGGCGAGCGTGCCGCCGAGCCATTGGCTGCTGGTGCCGTCGAGGAAGTACTTGAGCGGTGCGGCCATGTTGCCGAAGCGCGTCGGGCTGCCGATGAGGAGGCCCGCGCAATCGGCGAGGTCGGCGTGGGTGGCGTAGGGCGGGCCGTCGGCGGGGACGGCCGGATCGACGGCTTCGGTGGTGGCGGAGACGGGCGGCACGGTGCGGAGCCGCGCGGCGGCGCCGTCCACGGAATCGACGCCCCGGCAGGCCTCCCGGGCGAGCGCCTCGGTGGCGCCGTGGCGCGAATAGTAGAGGACGAGGACTTCGATCACGCGGCCGGGTCGGGGCCTGGCAGGAGATCGAACACGTTCTCGGGCGGCCGGCCGATGACGGCGATGCCGCGGTCCTCGTCGACGACGACCGGACGCTGCAGGGCCTGGGGATGATCCGCGAGCCAGGCCGCGAGTGCGTCGTCGTTCTGCGGAAGGTTGCCGGCCGCCTGTTTGTAGACGTCTTCGTTCTGCCGCACGAGTGTTTCGACCGGCTTGCCGAGCTGCCGCGCCAGTTCGAGGATGGTGGGCTTGTCGGGCGCGGTCTTCAGGTATTCCACGATCCGGGGCTCCAGCCCGTGCTCGCGGAGGATCTCGAGGGTTCGCCGGGACTTCGAGCAATGGGGGTTGTGATAAAGGGTGAGGTTCATCGTTTCGGGCCCTCCTTCAGGCTCGTCCGGCAGGTGCCCCGCACCCGCCAACCGGCCAGTGTCCGGGGCTCCGCGCAAAATCTCAAGCGAGTCTCGCCTGGGCGGCCGAAAAGCCTGATTTTGGGCTTTTTTTCTTAACTTGACGGGTGGGCGGCGGGCTTGTTAGCTTTCCCGCGTGCGCACGCTTACAAACACCATAACCGGCCGTCTAGCCGGACCGTTGACGCGCAGTTTCGGAATAGCGCTCCTGCTCGCGATTTCCGCCTGCGGCAGCGGCCCACCCGTGCAGGAAATGAGCGACGCGCGGCAGGCGATTGCCGTCGCCCGGGAAGCCGGCGCCGAGGCGCACGCCGCCGAGGCGTTGAGCGCCGCGGAGGCCTACCTCGAGAGCGCGCAGCGCAACCTGTCCGAGCGTGCCTACGGCGAGGCCCGGCGCGATGCGCTGAAGGCGAAGCTGAAAGCGCTGGATGCGCTGGCGGCGACGGAAAACCCGGAGCCCGAGCAACGGCTCTGATCCCGGCATTGCCAGCCGCACGCGGATGATCCCGGTCGATGTCCGCCGATTACGAGTGCAGGCATTTCCGCATCACCGGACGCGTGCAGGGCGTGTTCTTCCGTGACAGCACGCGCCAGGTCGCGCAACGCCTGAAACTCACGGGCTTTGCGAGGAACGTTGCCGACGGCAGCGTCGAGGTGCTCGCCTGCGGACCGGCCGAGGCGGTGGCGCGGCTCGGTGAGTGGCTGCAGTCGGGCCCGCCGGGCGCGCGGGTGGATAACATCGAATCCGTGGTGGTCGACGTCGCGAAGCCGCCGTCCTTTACGATCGCCTGACGCACTAGAACGCCGGTTGCAGGAGCCCGTCTCACGGGCGACAGCGGCGGTGATGCCGTGCGCTCACGGGCTCCTACAGGCGGAACCACTTGTTCCGGAGCTTATCCAGCACTTTGTTCGGGTAGGCCGCGCGCCCCAGGCTGCCGTGATAACGGCCGAGCGCGCGCACCAGGTCGCCGTCCTCCATGTCCATGTAGTACTTGAGGATGGTGCAGCCGAAGCGGATGTTCGTGCCGATGAAGAACAGGTTGGCATCGGGGCGGCCGATTTCTTCCAGCCAGAACGGCATCACCTGCATCAGGCCGCGCGCGCCCGCGTGTGAAATTGCGAAGCGGTCGAAATTGCTTTCGACGTCGATGACCGCGAGCACGAGCTCCGGCGGCAGGCCGATGCGCGTCGCCTCGAAATGCACCTGCGTCAGGATTTCCAGCCGCTCTTCGGGATCGGACACCTGGGCCTCGAGGCGGCCCGACATGTCGGTGAGCCAGACCTGCGCCGCGTATTTGTCGGCAAAGCTGGTCGCGTCGTCGGCGGCGGCGCGCAGCAGGTCGCGGAGCACGGGATCGGAGTAGTCCTGCTGCGCGGAGGCGGCGGCGCTCGCCGCAACCAGCAGGCAGAACGCCATGACGCGCAGCGTGCTCATCGCTTCAGGTTAGCGTCCGCTCCCGAAGCAAAGCGAGAGCGGCTTCACGTTTCAGCGTGCGCGATTCGGAATCGCGCCGGTGCCGGTATTCGAGCTCGCCGGCTTCCAGCCCGCGCTCGCTGATGACCAGCCGGTGCGGAATGCCGATCAGCTCGGCATCCGCGAACTTCACCCCCGGCCGCGCATCGCGGTCGTCGAACAGGACCTCGAGCCCGCTCGCCTGCAATTCATCGTGCAGCGCCACGGCCGCTGCCGCGAGCCGTGCGGATTTGTGCAGGTTGATGCCGATCAGCACGACGTCGAAAGGCGCCAGCGGCGCCGGCCAGATGATGCCGCGCTCGTCGTGGTTCTGCTCGATGGCCGCGCCGACGATGCGCGTGATGCCGATACCGTAGCAGCCCATCACCAGGTGACGGTCGACGCCGTCCTGGTCCTGCACGGTGGCGCCCATCGACTGGCTGTACTTCGTGCCGAGCTGGAAAATGTGGCCGACTTCGATGCCGCGGGCGATGCGCAACGTGCCCTTGCCGCCGGGCACCGGGTCGCCTGCCGCGACGGTCCGGAGGTCAACGGTCTCCGGCCGCTCGAGGTCGCGGCCGAAATTGACGCCGGTGAAATGCACGTCCGCTTCGTTCGCGCCCGTGACGAAATCGGACATGAGCCGCGTGGCGTGATCGAAATACAACGGGATGGAGAGGCCGGCCGGCCCGGCAAAGCCGGGCTCACAGCCGGTGACGCGGCGTATCGCGGCGGCGTCGGCCATCTGCAGGGGCGAGGCGACACCCGGGAGCTTCGCCGCCTTGACCGGGTTCAGCGTGTGATCGCCGCGCAGCACCAGCGCGACCGGGCCGTCGTCGCCCGCCACGATGAGCGTCTTCAGCGTCTCCTCCGGAGCGACGCCGAGTTGCTCACAGACCGCTTCGATGGTCTTCGCCGCGGGCGTGGCGACTTTCTGCAGGGCCTGCCGCGGCGCCGGCGGCTCGCCTTCCGGCGGCAGCGTTGCCGCCGATTCGATGTTGGACGCGTACCGGTCGTCGTCGCTGTAGGCGATCGCGTCCTCGCCCGAGTCGGCGATGACGTGAAACTCCTGCGAGCGATTGCCGCCGATTTCGCCGCTGTCGGCCTCGACGATCCGGAATTCGAGGCCGAGCCGCGTGAAGATCGCGCTGTAGGCGTCGTACATGCGCCGGTAGCCGTCTTCCAGCGACGCCTGGTCGATATGGAAGGAGTACGCATCCTTCATGATGAACTCGCGCGAGCGCATGACGCCGAAACGCGGGCGGATCTCGTCGCGGAACTTGGTCTGGACCTGGTAATAATTGACGGGTAGCTGCTTGTAGCTCTTCAGGTCGCGCCGCGCGATGTCCGTGATGACCTCTTCGTGGGTCGGCCCGAAGCAGTATTCGCGGTCGTGGCGATCGGTGATGCGCAGGAGCAGCGGGCCGTACTGGCTCCAGCGGCCGGATTCCTGCCAGAGCTCGGCTGGCTGCACGGCGGGCATCAGCACCTCGAGGGCGCCGGCCCGGTTCATTTCGTCGCGTACGATCGCCTCGACCTTCTTCAGCACGCGCACGCCGAGCGGCATCCAGGTGAACAGGCCCGCCGCCAGCCGGCGGATCATGCCGGCCCGCAGCATGAGCTGGTGGCTGACGATCTCGGCTTCCGCCGGCACTTCCTTCAGCGTTGCGAGGCCGAATTCGCTGTATCTCATGGTTCCTCGTGGCGTGGTCGGCAGGCGGCGTATTCTACATGGCAGGTGCCGGCCTTGCCTTTTTTGCCTAAGATACGGCCCCCGCCCGGGAGGTGCACCCGCAGTGATCGACAGGAGCAAGAGTTTCATCGCCGGCGAAGGCGTCCCGGTCCTGCTGGCGCTGGGCGCGCTCGTCGCCATCCTGTGGTACGTGGGCGCGCACGGCTATGCCCTGCTCGCGGCGGTGCTGCTCGCGTCCGGGTTCCTCCTGTTCCGCGATCCGCGCCGCGCGGTCGCCACCGCGCCGCTCGGGATCGTGAGCCCGGTGGACGGGCGGATCGTCCATGCCGGGAGCGTCGACGAGGGCGTGCTGGGGAGCCAGGTGCATCGCATCGTCATTCGCGTGAACCCGTTCGGCACCTATACCGCGCGCTGTCCGGTGGAGGGCAAGGTGATGGACCTGCACGGCGAGCGGCCGGGCGCGGCGCCCGTGGAGGACGTCGGGGGCTTGTGGCTGCTGGCGGACGACGGCGAGGACGTGCTGCTGCGGTTCCGCGGCCATCGTTTCGGCCTCGTGCCCGATGCGTTCGTGGGCTATGGTTCGCGAGTGGGGCAGGGCCAGCGCTGCGCCTACCTGCGCTGGACCCGATTCGCCGATGTCGAGTTGCCTGCCGCGGGGCGCCTTGCCGTCAGCGTGGGCCAGGACGTGACGGCGGGCAGCGACGTGCTCGCGCACCTGCCGGGCTGACATCTGGGCCCGTGTGCTTGCCGGAAATATCCATGAATTCCGAACCCGGAAAAACCAGACGCAGCGGCATTTTCCTGCTGCCGAACCTGTTCACGACGGCAGCGCTGTTCGCCGGCTTCTATTCCATCGTGGCGGCCGTCGACGGCAATTTCCAGACCGCCGGCGCGGCCATTTTCGTGGCGATGGTGCTCGATGCGCTCGACGGCCGGGTGGCGCGGCTCACCCGCACGTCGTCACAGTTCGGCAAGGAGTACGACAGCCTGGCCGATATGGTGTCGTTCGGCCTCGCGCCGGCGATCGTGGTGTACCAGTGGGGTGTCGCCCGGCTGGCCGAATGGAACCTGGCGTGGGGCCGCGTCGGCTGGCTCGTGGCGTTCCTCTTCGCCGTCGCCGCGGCGCTCAGGCTCGCGCGCTTCAACTCGCAGGCGTCGACCGCCGATCGGCGGTTCTTCGTGGGCCTGCCGAGTCCTTCGGCGGCGGGGCTCGTGGCGGCGTTCGTCTGGCTGAGCAGCAAGTTCGACGTGTCGGGGCTTGCCGGGCTCGCCGGTGCTTTCACCGTGACCGCGATCGCGGGCGCGCTGATGGTCTCGAATTTCCACTATTACAGCTTCAAGGAAGTGAACTTCGGCCGCCGCATCCCGTTCACGTGGCTCCTGGTCATCCCGTTGATCTTCATGTTCATTTCCCTCGACCCGCCGTCGGTGTTCCTGCTGATCTTCGGCACCTACGCAGCCTCCGGACCGGCGTACTGGTTCTGGCGGGTGCGCCGGCGGCGCGCGCGCCATGCGCGCGAACCGGCGGCAAGAGGTCGGGAAACGGCGGCGGAGGACACCCGCGCGGAGGAGGCGCGAAAGGAGCACGACGATGCCGGTTGATGCGGCACGGCTGGCCTATCTCGAGGCGCTCGGGGTCGACGTCTGGTTCCTGCGCCGGGAGGCGGGGCAAGAGGCTATGCCGCCAGGCCCGGAGGAACCGCGGGGCGACACCGCCGGTGCGGCGCTGCTCGACTGGCCGGAACTCAGGCAGGCCGTATCGGTCTGCACCCGCTGCCGGCTGCACGGCTCGCGCACCCAGGCCGTGTTCGGCGTCGGCCGCCTGGATGCCGACTGGATGATCGTGGGCGAGGCGCCGGGCGCCGAGGAGGACCGCCGCGGCGAACCCTTCGTCGGACGCGCAGGCCAGCTCCTCGACCAGATGTTGCGCGCGGTGGGACTCGGCCGTGATAGGGTGTTCATCGCGAATATCCTGAAGTGCCGGCCGCCCGGCAACCGCGACCCGGCCGCCGACGAGGCGCAGGCCTGCCGCGGCTGGCTCGACCGGCAGATTGCGCTCGTCGCGCCGCGCCTGATCCTGGCCGTCGGACGCATCGCCGCGCAGCAGCTCCTGCAGACGCAAGCGCCGCTCGGCCGGCTCCGCGGGCAGGTGCACACGTTGAAGAACACGGAGATCCCGGTGATCGTGACCTATCACCCCGCGTACCTGCTGCGCGAACCCGGGCAGAAGCGCAAAGCCTGGGCCGACCTCTGCCTTGCCAGGCGAGAGGCGGCCGCCCGATCGGTATGATCCGGCCGCTGCAGCAAGTCCCCGTCCGCACGCGCACGATGGTGCACGACGACCTGCCGCTCGTGTCCGACATCGAGCGGCGCTCCTACGATTTTCCCTGGAGCCACGGCGTCTTCCGGGATTGCCTGCTCGCCGGGTACACCTGCCTCGTGCTCGAACGGGACGGGGTCGTGGCGGGTTACGCGATCCTTTCGATCGCCGCGGGCGAGGCGCATGTGCTGAACCTGTGCGTGGACCCCGACTACCGCAACCAGGGTTTCGGCGACCGGCTCCTGGACCGCATCCTGGAACGCGCGCGGCAGTCCGGCGTGGAGGAAGTGTTTCTCGAGGTCCGGCCGTCCAACGTGAACGCGCTGTCGCTGTACCGGAAAAAGGGCTTCCGGCAGGTGGGGACCCGGCGCGCCTACTACCAGGCGCAAGGCGGCCGCGAAGACGCGGAGGTCCTGTCGCTGGTCTTGAAGCCGCGCTGAACAACCACATCTTTCGACACCTGTTGCAGGAGCCCGTCTCACGGGCGACCGGCGCCGACGGCCGAATCGCCCGTGAGACGGGCTCCAAGCAATACCGAGCACTGGAACGAAATTGGCAGCACCCGAACAACTCGTCGAACGCAGCGAAAAGGCGCTGGCCGCGGAAATCGGCCGGCGGCGCACGTTTGCGATCATCTCGCACCCGGACGCCGGCAAGACGACGCTGACCGAGAAGCTGCTCCTGTACGGGGGCGCCATCCAGCTCGCCGGCGCCGTGAAGGGCCGCAAGGCGCGCCGCCACGCGACGTCCGACTGGATGCGGCTGGAGCAGGAGCGCGGTATCTCGGTGACCTCCTCGGTCATGCAGTTTCCCTACCGGGACCGCCTGGTGAACCTGCTCGACACGCCGGGGCACGAGGATTTCTCCGAAGACACCTACCGCACGCTCACGGCCGTCGATTCCGCGCTGATGGTGATCGACTGCGCCAAGGGCGTCGAGCAGCGCACGATCAAGCTGATGGAGGTCTGCCGGCTGCGCGACACGCCGATCATCACGTTCATCAACAAGCTCGACCGCGAGGGCCGGGAACCGATCGACCTGCTGGACGAGATCGAGTCGGTGCTCGGCATCGAGTGCTCGCCCGTGACCTGGCCGATCGGCATGGGCCGACGCCTCAAGGGCGTGTATCACCTCCTCGAGGACCGGATCTATCTCTATTCCAGTGCCGGCCGCGAGAAGGCTTCGACGATCCGCGCGGTCGAGCGGCTGGCCTCAAAGGAGGCGGAGGCGGTGCTCGGCGATGACGCCGCGCCGTTCCGCGAGGAAATCGCGCTGGTGAAGGGCGCCTGCCCGCCACGCCGCGTCGAGGACTACCTGGCGGGCCGCCAGACGCCGGTGTTCTTCGGCTCCGCCATCAACAACTTCGGCGTGCAGCAACTGCTCGACGAATTCGTCGAGAACGCTCCGGCGCCGCGGCCGCGCGCGACGGACGCCCGCGAGGTTCTGCCCGGCGAGGCGGCGCTCACCGGGTTCGTGTTCAAGATACAGGCGAACATGGATCCGGCGCACCGCGACCGGATCGCGTTCATGCGGCTGTGCTCCGGCGAGTACCGCAAGGGGATGAAGCTGACCCAGGTGCGGACCGGCAAGGCGATGAAGGTCGCCGACGCCATCACGTTCATGGCCGCGGACCGGCAGCACACGGAATCCGCGTACGCGGGCGACATCATCGGGCTGCACAATCACGGCACCATCAACATCGGCGACAGCTTCACGGAAGGCGAGATCCTGCGCTTCGCGGGCGTGCCGAGCTTCGCGCCGGAGATCTTCCGGCGCGCGATCCTGAAGGACCCGCTGCGGCTGAAATCGCTGCAGAAAGGCCTGGCACAGTTGTGCGAGGAGGGCGCGACGCAGCTCTTCAAGCCGCTGCGCAACAACGACCTGATCCTCGGTGCGGTGGGGCCGCTGCAGTTCGACGTCGTCGCCCATCGCCTGCGCCACGAGTACAACGTCGACTGCCGGTTCGAAGCGGTGAACGTCGCGACGGCGCGCTGGGTGGAATGCTTTGACGCGCGCAAGCTCGAGGAATTCCGGCGCAAGGCGCACGACAACCTGGCGCTGGACCACAGCGACAGCCTCGTCTACATCGCGCCGAGCCGCGTGAACCTCAAGCTGACGGAAGAGCGCTGGCCGGAAATCACGTTCCGCGAAACGCGCGAGCTTTGAGCACGGCGTAAGCTCCGTTGCCTGCAGGAGCCCGTCTCACGGGCGACCGGCGCTCACCGTCGCACCGCTGCAAAATCACTGATCGCGGTTCGCAGTGCCTCCAGCTCTCGCCGGTTGTTCGGTCCGTACCGCGCCGCCAGGTAATGCACCGTGACCCGTTCCACCGCCTCCACTGAAGCGACGCCCGCGCTCGCCAGCCGGCCGGCGTAATCCCGCGGGCTCTCGCCCCGCGCCGGATCGACGCCCGCCTTGCGCGTGAACTGGCGATAGAGGCGCGCCGCCGGGTCCCGGCGCGGCGGCCGGTAACGCCGGAGCAGCAGCAGGCTGATGACGGTGACGAGAATCACGAGAATCCCGGTCAGCGTGAGCATCATCTTGCGCCAGTCCGGCCGTTCCATGCCGAGCGACTGCAGGAATGCGTTCTGGCGCTCCGGCCCGTAGCCCAGGACCCAGTCGTTCCAGCGTGCGTTGAACACGTCCCACGTCAGCACCAGCCGGTGCAGCAGGCGCGAGGGTGCGTCGAGGCCCCAGCGCGCGCCGATACCGGCCAGCACCGCGCCCGACATGCCGCTTTCAATGCGTGCGGGCGCGACCGCCGCCGTCGGGTCGACACGCTCCCAGCCGCGCCCTTCCAGCCACACCTCGGTCCAGGCGTGCGCGTCCGACTGGCGCACGATCATGTACTGGCCCAGCGGGTTGATCTCCCCGCCCTGGTAGCCGAGCACGATGCGCGCGGGCAGGCCCGCCGCGCGCATCATCACGGCGAACGCCGAGGCGTAGTGCTCGCAGAAGCCGCGCCGCGTTTCGAACAGGAATTCGTCGACGGGATTCGCGCCTAGCGGCGGCGGCTCGAGCGTGTAATAGAAAGCTTCCTCGTGGAATTTTTGCAGCACGTCCTCGATGAACTCCCGGTCACTGCCGGCCGTGCGGCGCATCGTGCGCGCGAGCTCGGCCGTGCGCGGGTTCCGGTCCTCGGGCAGGCGCAGGAACCAGGATTTCATAAAGCCGGGCAGCGCGGGATCGATGCGGTACTGCAAGTAGGACACGGCGCTGTATGCCACCCGCTGATCGATCGGCTGAGCGCTCGCCAGCTCGTGCTGCTGCCCCATGAAGCTGTCCTCGAGATTCGATCGGTACGGAATATCGAGGGCATAGACCCACCGCTGCCCGGTGGGCTCCATCGTGACCTGGTAGCGCACGGGTTCGCCATAAACCTGCAGCTCGTCGCGCGCATCGAGTTCCGTGGGGTCGCGGCCGCGCCAGGTCCGGCCGTTGAACCGGTCCAGCACCAGCCCGCGCCAGTAGCGCTGGCTGGGCGCCGGCGGCTTGCCTTCGAACTCGACGCGAAAGGCGACGGCATCCGACAACGACAGGCTGCTGATGTCGCCGGGGCTCATGTGATCGTTGAGGCCGGCCGATGTTTCGCTCTTGTCGATCGGCACCGCCCAGAACGGCGCGGCAATGCGCGGGAACAGGATCCACATCGCGAGCGCGAGCGGCGCGGCGTACAGCAGCAGCCGGCCGGCCGCGCCGAAGCTCGCACGGGCGGGCTCGGCCGCGACGCTCGACATGCGCAGCCAGGCCGTCATGGTCAGGCCGAGGCCCGCCACCAGGTACGGCAGCGACCAGACGTATTGTTCGCGCAGCAGCGCGGCCATGACGAGGAAGACCGAGATGAAGAGCAGCACGAACTGGTCGCGCCGCTGCCGCGTCTCCAGGAGCTTCAACGCGGCCATGACGGCCAGCAGCGCGGAGCCCGGGCCCACGCCGCTGATGGTGTAATCGAACGAGGCGAACACGCCGGCGAAACACAGGAGTGACAGCACGATCCGCGCCCAGGCCGGCGGCAGGCGCCAGCGTTTGCGCTCCATCTGCCAGCGTGCGGCGGCGCAGGCGAACAACGTGGCGGTGATCCAGGCGGGCAGGTACTGCACGTGCGGCGCGACCGCGAAGGCGAGCGCCGCCAGCGTCCAGGGCAGGCTCGCGAGCAGCGCCCCGTCCGTGCCGCTGCGCCGCCTCACGCCCGTGCTCCCACAATCTCGAACAGCGCCAGCGCCTCGAGGCAGCGGTGGCGGTGCGCGTCGCCATGGGCCGGCGGAAAGGCGGCGGCCGGCAGGCGCAGGCCATAGTCGCGGTGCGTCCGGTCCGCATCGACGATCCAGCGCGCGAGCACCGACAGCCGCTCCTCCGTATCGCCAAGCGGCACCTCGTCGAAATCGAACCACTGGCTGCTGGTATCGGCGCCCGCGAACTGCTTCGACAGCAACTCGCCGCTGCGGGCATACGCCTTCCACGCCACGTGCCGCGGCGAATCGCCGTCATGGAATTGCCGGAAGCCCGCGAAATCCTCCTCGCCGCGGGCATCGTGCTGCCGGTGCCCGTGGGCGCTCTGCGTCGCGGGCGGCGGCGGTGCATCGTCCGCGGGCGCGGGATATACCAGCCCCTGCAGGTCCATGTGCAGCCACGACCAGGCGCGAAACAGCTCGAACGGAAAACGCGTGCGGATACCGAAGCGCTCCAGCCGCACCCGGCCGCGGCGCTCCGTCGGCAGCGCCAGCGTGAAGACGCGGCTTTCCCCCGGCGCGAGATCGGCAATGTCCGAGCGTGCGCGGCCCGCCGAGAGCTGCAGGTCGTGCCGCCGGCTCTTCGCGCTGTTGGTGATGGCGATCCGGAACTCGATCGACTCCCCGGCGAAGACCGGATCGACCCCTGCAAATCCGATCTCGAGATCGACCAGGTTGCGCTGGCACTGGTGCATCGACACGAGTCCCAGGCCCGCCAGCAGGAACGTCAGAACGAACGACAGGTTGTTGTTGTAGTTCATCGAGCCGAGCAGCATCGCGAACGTCATCAGCGCGTACACGAGGCCGACGCCGGTCGGCAGGATGTAGATCCGCGCGGGCCGCAGGCGCGTGACGGCGTCGTCGGGGCCCTGGCGCCTCTGCGCCCAGCGCGCCGCTCTCCCGCGGATCGCGGCGCGGATCGGTAACAGGGTCTGCAGCCTGGCTGGCATGAGTGCGAGCCGGCTAGGGGATCTCCACCGAGTGGAGCACGTGCCGCGTCAGTTCCGCGGGATTGCGGTAGCGGGAACCGCTGGCCGGTCGGAGGCGGTGGCCGGCAACGGCGGGGAAGACGGCCTGCACGTCGTCGGGGAAGACGCCGGAGTGGTGCCTGATGAAAGCGTGCGTGCGCGCGGCGGCGGCGAGGGCGAGCGAGCCGCGTGGACTGAGGCCGGTTTCGATTTCGGGCGATTCGCGCGTGTAGCGGACGAGTGCCTGGACATAATCGAGCAGCGGCTCGCTCACGTGCACCTGCTGCGCGTTTTGCTGCAGTTGCGCCAGGAGCTCCGCGCTGAGGGTGGGCTGCACCGCGGCCAGCAGTTGCCGCCGGTCGATGCCGGTAAGGAGGGCGCGCTCGTTTTCCTCGTTCGGGTAGCCGAGCTCGATGCGCATGAGGAAGCGATCGAGCTGCGACTCGGGGAGGGGGAAGGTGCCGATCTGGTCGGACGGGTTCTGGGTGGCCACGACGAAGAACGGCAGCGGAAGGCCATGCGTCTGGCCGTCGACCGATACCTGCTGCTCTTCCATGGCTTCGAGCAGCGCGCTCTGCGCTTTCGGCGTTGCGCGGTTGACCTCGTCGGCGAGCACGAGCTGCGCGAACACGGGGCCGCGCTGGAATTCGAACTCGCCGCTGGCTTGCCGGAAGATCGACACGCCGACGATGTCGGCGGGCAGCAGGTCGCTCGTGAACTGGATGCGCTGGTAGCTCAAGCCCAGCACGCGAGCCAGCGCCTGGGCGAGCATGGTTTTGCCGAGCCCCGGCAGGTCCTCGATCAGGAGATGGCCTTTCGCAAGCAGGCAGGCGAGCGCCAGCGCGATCTCCCGGTCCTTCCCGAGGATGATTGAGCCGAGCGCTTCCCGGGCATTGTCGAGCGCCGCTTTCTGCCCTTCGAGGTTCAGCGGCACGAATTCGAGCGTGCTCCCGCGCTGCATGGTCACTCCCGTGTGTGCGGCGGCGAGCCGCCGGCCGTCCGCCATGGTGGCGCATGTGCGAGGCTCATGCACACGCCGCCAATGTATTGTGTGAACTGTGGCACATGGGGGCGGCGAGCGTCAGTACCTGGCCAGTTTCGCGAGCTGCTCGTCGAGACGCGCGATCTGCCGCTCGAAATCCGCGGTACGTTCCTTTTCCTGTGTGACCACGCCGGCCGGGGCGTTGTTCACGAAATTCGCGTTCGCGAGCTTGGCGTTGCTGCGCTCGAGGTCCTTTTGCGTCCTGTCGCGCTGCTTTTCGAGCCGCGCGCGTTCGGCGCCCACGTCGATCGCGCCTTTCATCGGCACGAGCAGCTTCAGGTCGCCGAGCAGCGCCGTGGCCGAAGCCGGCGCCGCTTCGCCTTCGCCGAGGCGGCGGATGGATTCGATGCGGCCCACGCGTTGCAGGAGGTGCGCGTGTTCGGTCGCGCGCCGGACGTCGCGCTCGCTCGCCTGCTGCAACAGTACGGCCAATTCCTTGCCCGGCGCAATGTCCATTTCTCCGCGGATCTGGCGGATACCGAGGATGAAGCCCATCACCCAGGCCATCTCCTCTTCCGCGGAGGTGTCGTCGCGCTCGTCGGATGCTTCCGGGAACGGCTGCAGCATGATCGAATCGCCTTCGACACCGGCGCGTTTCGCGACCTCGCCCCAGAGTTCCTCGGTGATGAAGGGGATCAGCGGGTGCAGCAGCCGGAGCAAGGTTTCCAGCACGTCGAGCAGCGTCTGCTTCGCGCCCTGGATGGCGGTGGCCGGCGACGTGCCGGACTGCAGGACGGGTTTCGAGAGCTCCAGATACCAGTCGCAGAACTCGTGCCACGCGAAATCGTAGAGCGCCTGCGCCGCGAGGTCGAGCCGATAGGCGGCGAAGTGCTCGTGCACCACGGCGATCACGCGATTCAGCCGTGAGCGGATCCAGCGGTCGGCCGGGCCGAGCTCCGCCTGGGCCTCGCGGTAGTCCCCGGTGTTCATGAGGACGTACTGCGCGGCGTTCCAGAGCTTGTTGCAGAACTTCCGGTAACCTTCGATGCGCCCGAGCTCGAAGCGGATGTCGCGGCCCGTGGTCGCCAGCGCGGCAAACGTGTAGCGCAGCGCATCGGCGCCGTAAGCTTCGATGCCGTCCGGGAATTGCCGGCGCGTGGCCGCCTCGATCTTCGGCGCGAGGTGCGGCTGCATGAGGCCGGTGGTGCGCTTTGCGACCAGGCTCTCCAGGTCGATGCCGTCGACCAGGTCGAGGGGATCGAGCACGTTGCCCTTCGACTTCGACATCTTCTGGCCGTCCTGGTCGCGGATCAGCCCGTGGATGTAGACCTCGTGGAACGGCACCTCGTCCATGAATTTCAGGCCCAGCATGATCATGCGGGCGACCCAGAAGAAGATGATATCGAAGCCGGTCACCAGCACGTTGCCGGGATAGAACGTGCGGAGGTCGGCTGTGTCCTCCGGCCAGCCGAGGGTGCTGAACGGCCACAGGCCGGATGAGAACCAGGTATCCAGCACGTCCTCGTCCCGACGCAAGGGCAGGTCGCCCGCCAGGCCGTACTTGTCGCGCGCTTCCGCCACGGAACGGGCGACGTAGACGCGGCCCTCGCCGTCGTACCAGGCCGGAATCCGGTGCCCCCACCAGAGCTGGCGGCTGATGCACCAGTCCTCGATCTTCAGCATCCAGTCGAAATACGTTTTCGCCCAGTTTTCCGGGACGAAGCGGATGCGTCCCGAGCGCACCGCCTCGATCGCCGGATCCGCGAGCGGCTGGATCTTCACGTACCACTGGTCGGTCAGGTACGGCTCGATAACGGCGCCGCTCCGGTCGCCGCGCGGCACGGCGAGCTTGTGGTCGTCGGTGCCTTCGAGCAGTCCCTGCGCGTGCATGTCCTCGACGATCTTTTCTCTCGCCGCGAAACGGTCGAGGCCGCGGTAGGCCGCCGGCGCCGTGTCATTGATCGCGGCGTTGTCGTCGAGGATGTTGATGATCGGAAGCTCATGGCGCAGGCCGACTTCGTAGTCGTTGAAATCGTGGGCCGGCGTGATTTTCAAGCAGCCGGTGCCGAACTCGGGATCGACGTATCCGTCGGCAATAATCGGGATCCGCCGTCCGACGAGCGGCAGGACCGCGTCCCGGCCCACGAGGTGCCGGTAGCGCTCGTCGTCCGGGTGGACGGCGACGGCCGTGTCGCCGAGCATCGTTTCCGGGCGCGTGGTTGCGATCACCAGGTGCCCGTTGCCGTCAGCCAGGGGATAGCGGAAACGCCAGAGTTGCCCCGATTCTTCGGACTGCAGCACTTCGAGGTCGGACAACGCCGTGTGCAGCACCGGGTCCCAGTTGACGAGCCGCTTGCCGCGGTAGATCAGCCCTTCGTCGAACAGCCGCACGAATACTTCGGCCACGGCAGCCGACAGCGCCGGCTCCATGGTGAAGCGCTCGCGGGTCCAGTCGACCGACGCCCCCATGCGGCGCAACTGGCGGCAGATATGGCCGCCCGATTCCTGTTTCCATTGCCAGACGCGCTCGGTGAAGGCTTCGCGCCCGAGCTCGCGTCTGGACGTCCCCGCCGCATTGAGCTGGCGCTCGACCACCATCTGCGTCGCGATGCCGGCATGGTCGGTGCCGACCTGCCACAGGGTATTGCGGCCGCGCATGCGCTGGTAGCGAATGAGCGCGTCCATGATCGTGTCCTGGAACGCATGGCCCATGTGCAGGGTGCCGGTCACGTTCGGCGGGGGGATCATGATGCAATAGGGCTCACCGCTGCCCGACGGCGCGAAGTAGCCGTTCTGTTCCCAGCGGGCGTATTGGCGCTGTTCGATGTTTGTCGGGTCGTAAGTCTTGTTCATATCGACGTCTGATCGCCCGCAATCGTGGCATGGTGGGAATGGTCGTGCCGGGAATGGTCGTGCCGGGTCGTACTTTCGTACTTATTGCCCGGCGCGCCCGGCGCTACTCGTGCCA
>DASSBS010000106.1:0-6360 GCA_035698445.1 Woeseiaceae bacterium | reverse complement strand
CCGAGCGAGCGGAGCGCCGCGTACACGGGCACCGCACGGGCGCGGCGCGATTCCTCCGGCACGTACTCGCGCGGGTCGCGCTCGCGCGGCGACTCCTGCAGATAGGCGGCCGCGAGGGTCATCGCGCCGCGGTGCGCGCGGGCGTGCGCGCACAGCACGATGCCGCAGTCGTAGGGCACGTTCAGCCACTTGTGCGCATCCGTGGAGATGGAATCGGCCTCTTCGATGCCGGCGAGCAGAGGCGCCAGATCCGGGCTCGCGGCCGCCCACAGGCCGAACGCACCGTCGACGTGCAGCCAGGCGCCGTGCTCGCGGGCGAGGGCGGCAACGCGCTCCAGCGCATCGAACGCGCCGGTGTTCACGTTGCCCGCCTGCGCGCACACGACACAGGGTCCGCGGATTTTCTTCAGCACGCTTTGCAGCTCGTCCATGCGCATGCGGCCTTGCGCGTCCGTGCCGATGCGCACGGCGCCGTTCATGCCCAGCCCGAGCATGCGCAGCGAGGTCGCGATCGAATAGTGCGACTCCTCGGTGACCAGGAACCGGATGGGCGGTGCGCCGTAAAGGCCGTCCGCTTCGACGTCCCAGCCGGCGGCCTTGAGCGTGTGGCGCCGCGCGGCCGCGAGCGCGGTGAAATTGGCCATGGAGCCGCCGGTGACGTAGCCCGCGGTCCAGGAGCCGGGCAACCCCACGATCGCGCGGATCCAGTCGCCCGTCACCTCCTCGATCGCCGCGTTCAGCGGCGACAGGATGTGCAGGCCCGAATTCTGGTCCCAGCCTGACACCAGCCAGTCGGCTGCGGTCGCCACCGGCAGGCTGCTGCCCACCACGAACCCGAAGAAGCGCGGGCCCTGGGTGGCGACGGTGCCGTCGCGCGCCGCTGCCGCGAGCGCCTCCAGCACCTCGTCGCCGTCCTGGCCCGTCTCCGGAAGCGGCCCGCCGAGCCGGCGCTGCAGCTCGCCGTCCGCTACCGTCGCGCCGACCGGGCGCTCGCCGACGCCGTCCAGGTAGCGTTTTGCAAGCCGGGCCGCCTTGTCCAGCAGTGCTTCACGTTCGCTCACGGGAGGTTTCCGTCACATCGCCAGGTCGGACGTCTGCACCGGCGTCGACAAAAGCTGCTCGAAGCGCTGCCAGCGCTCGTCCTCGCTGTCGGCGCCGCGCTCCACGTACTGCCGCACCAGGTCCTGACCGAGATTGTAGTTGATGACGTAGCTGCGGTAGGTGTCGAAGAAATCCACCCGCTGCCGCGCGCGTTCCGGCGAGGTCAGGGTGTAGTCCACGAGCCACGCGACCGCCTCTTCGCGGCTGATCCTGCCGTTCAAATAATCCCGCGCCGCTTCATTGCCGGCATAGCTCAGTTCCTCCAGCAGGTCGAGCAGCGCGTAGTAGCGCTCCGCCTGCGCCGGGTCCAGTCCCGCCAGCGGGAACAGCTCGCGCTTTTCGAACTCGACCCTCTCGTCCCCCGGAAACGCCAGCTCGATGCCGTAATTGCCGCTGCCTTCGGCGATGAGCGACTGCGGGCTGAACAGAGGGTAGAGGCTGAACTCGATCCAGCCCGCGTCCTCGACGAGATTCTCTTCGAGCAATGCGTTGAACGTGTGATGCCCGGGATAGCCTTCGTGGCAGCCGAGGTCGACGGCGCGGCTCACGTAGATCGGCAGGCTGCGGTTGATCTGGATGAGGCTGTGCGCGTCGCCCTGGTACCAGTTGTAGCCGGTCCACGGCTTGTCCGTCACGTACTCGAGCCGGAAGGATTCGTTTTCCGGCAGCTCGATGTGCTCGAGCGTGCGTCGCCGGCATTCCGCGATCGCCGCGGCGAACACGGCCTCCAGGCGCTCGTCCGGCACCACAAACTTGTTCCGGAAGGCATCCACGCGCGCGGCCAGTGGGCCTTCGCCCGGCACCAGCTTGTCGATCTTCTCGAGAATGGCGGCGAAATGCCCGGCATCGTAGTCCGGGGCGGCGACGCCGAACAGGCGGCGCGATTCCTCGTCGAAGGGAATCTCTTCGCCCTCGTTGATGGCGATACGGGTCGTCAGTGCGCGCAGACGGCCGAGCAGTCCTTCGATGCGCGCGGCTTCACGCTCGTCGTCGGTGCGTTCCAGCAGTCCCTGCAGGTGCTCCGCCAGATCGTTCGCCCGCGCGTCGATCTCGGCCAGCGGCAGCGCGGCTTCCACCGCCGCCTGCCGGATATCCTCCGGGCCGAAATAGGCGTCGACGTGGTTGGGATCGTGCTGCCCCATGCTGAGCTCGAGGAACAGGTATTCCCGCGCGAGCTCGTCGAGGCCGGTCGTGGCCCCTGCGTCCTGGCGGGCGATGAAGGCGAACAACAGGCAGGCGAGGGCGCCCAGTAGTGCGATTCTCATTTGTTATGTATCCGGTCCGGCGCGAGGCGCCCAGAATAGCAAAGCTTGTTAGAATGGGGGCATGCGCAGGGAATCCGTACAGTGGATCGTGCCGGTCGTGCTGGCGATCGGCGTCGTGGGAGCCCTGTGGTTCTACTGGTATCAGAACCGGGAGCCGGATGAACCGCGCCCGGAGCCGACGACACAGCAACCCGGACCGGCCGTGACTGAGGAACCGGCAGAGCCCGTCCATCCCCTCCCCGAGCCCGCCCCCGCCACGACGCCAGATCGCGAGCTGCGGCCGCTGCCGCCGCTCAACGAAAGCGACGAGTATTTCGAGATGGCGCTGACCGACCTGTTCGGCGATGCCCTCGAAGAGGAGCTCGTCGACACGCGCCTGATCGAGCGCCTCGTCGCCACCGTAGACAACCTGCCGCGCGAGAAACTGGCGGAGCGCATCAAGCCGCTCAACACCGTCCCCGGCCAGTTCGCCGTCGACAGGCAGAACGAGAGCACGGCAGCGGAAGGCCGCTTTACCATCGACCCGACGAATTACGAGCGCTACGACGCGCTGGTCGCGATGGTCGCGAACACCGACACGCAGCAAATGGTGGAGCTGTACGAGCGCTTCTACCCGTTGCTGCAGAAAGCCTACGCCGACCTCGGCTACCCGGACGCCTACTTCAACGACCGCGTGGTCGAAGTGATCGACCACCTGCTCGCGACGCCGGACGTCCAGGGGCCCGTCGAGCTCGTGCGCCCGCACGTCCTGTACGAATACGCCAACCCGGAACTTGAAAAGCTCTCGAGCGGCCAGAAAGCGCTCATCCGCATCGGCAGCGAGAACGCGGCGATCGTCAAACAAAAACTGCGGGAATTCCGCGACCTGATCACGGCACCTGCAGGAGCCCGTCCCACGGGCGACCAATAACCAGCACAATCCTGCATCGCCGGCGCCCGGTGGCGGGCCCCGGCGATCTCTCGAACAGAAGAAAAAGGGAAACGCAGAATGAAACCACTGTTGTTGGCGCTGACCCTCCTCGCCCTCCCGGCCCTGGCCTCCGACGAGGTCCTCCTCGGCTTCGACGCCGAAGGCAGCGAGGCGGAGCGCGCCCTCGAAGCCCGCCTGGACGCCGATATCGACGCCGCCGACCTCGACCGCTGGCTGAAACGCCTGTCCGCCAGGCCGCACCACGCCGGCTCGGCCGCGGGCCGCGAGAACGCGAACTTCATCGCGTCGCTGTTCGAGGATTGGGGTTATGACGTCGCGATCGAGGAATACGAGATTCTCCTGCCGACACCGAAAGTCCGGGAAGTCGAGCTCGTCGCGCCGACGCACTTCACCGCATCGCTGACCGAGGCCTCGCTGCCGGAAGACCCCGGCACGTCGGTGCGCGAGCACCTGCTGCCGCCCTACAACGCGTTCTCCGTCGACGGCGAAGTCGAAGGCGAGCTGGTGTTCGTCAATTACGGCCTGCCCGAAGACTACGAGATGCTGGAGCGCTATGGCATCGACGTGAAGGGCAAGATCGCGATCGCCAAGTACGGCATGTCCTGGCGCGGCATCAAGCCGAAGCTCGCCGCGGAGCACGGGGCCATCGGCACCCTCATCTACTCGGATCCGGCCGATGACGGCTACGCAGTGGGCGATACCTACCCGGAAGGACCGTTCAAGCATCCCACGGCCGTGCAGCGCGGCTCGGTGATGGACATGCCGACCTATCCCGGCGACGTGCTGACGCCGGGCGTCGGCGCCACGGCGGACGCGGACCGGCTGAGCCGTGAAGAGGCTCCGACGATCACCGAAATCCCGGTGCTGCCGATCTCCTGGAAAGACGCATTGCCGTTGCTCGAAGCCCTCGACGGTCCGGTGGCCCCGGCCGACTGGCGCGGCGCACTGCCGATCACCTACCACCTCGGCCCCGGGCCCGCGCGCGTGCGCGTCAACGTCCAATTCAACTGGGACCGGATCACGGCCTACGACGTCATCGCCCGGCTCGAAGGCGCCGAGTACCCGGACGAGTGGGTGATCCGCGGCAACCACCACGACGCCTGGAACAGCGGCGCGGCCGATCCGGTGGCGGGCCTGGTCGCGACGCTCGCCGAGGCGCGCGCCATCGGCCGTCTGGCACAAGCCGGCGAACGGCCGGCCCGCACCATCATCTTCGCCGCCTGGGACGCGGAGGAGCCCGGCCTGATCGGCTCCACGGAATGGGCGGAAGATCACGCCGACGCGCTGCAGGAGCACGCCGTCGCCTACCTCAACACCGACAGCACCGCCCGCGGCTTCATCGGCATCGGCGGCAGCCACACGCTGGAACATTTCTTCAACCAGGTCATGGCCGACGTTACGGACCCGCAGACGGGCCAATCGATCAAGGCGCGGCTGCGCGCGGCGATGCAGGTGCGCGCGGAGGACGACAAGGATCGCGAAGAGGCGCAGCGGGACGACCTGCGGATCTATCCCCTCGGCTCCGGCTCCGACTACACGCCTTTCCTGCAGCACCTCGGCATCGCTTCCGCCAACATCGGCTTCGGCGGCGAGGGCGACGGCGGCAGCTATCACACGCTGTACGACACCTACCGGCATTACACCACCTGGCGTGACCCGGGCCTCGAATACGGCGTGGCGCTCGCGCAGGTAACGGGCCGGGCGACGCTCCGGCTCGCGAACGCACCGCTGTTGCCCTTCGAGTTCACCGGTTTCGCCGACAACATCGAGCTCTACATCACGGAGCTCGAAGAGCTGGCTACGAAGATGCGCGAGGAGACGGCGCGGACCAATCGGTTGATCGAGGAGGGCGCCTACGCGCTCGCGCTCGACCCGCAGAAGGCACTCGGACCGCCGAAGCCGCAGCCTCCGGTGCCTCATTTCAGCTTCGCGCCGCTGAAGAACGCGCTCGACCGGCTGCAACGGGCCGCGGCCGCCTTCAAGGAAAAATCCGCAGGCGCGAAGGGCTCGCCGGAGATCAACCGCCTGCTGTACACGAGCGAGCGGGTCCTGACGCGCGAGGACGGCCTCGAAGGGCGGCCCTGGTACAAGCACTACATCTACGCCCCCGGCTTTTACACCGGCTACGGCGTCAAGACCCTCCCCGGCGTGCGCGAAGCGATCGAGCAGCGCCAGTACGACAAGGTCGAGCCCCAGGCCGCCATCGCCGCCGACGTGCTGAACGCCATGGCCTACCGCATCGAGACGATCACCCGCGCCCTGTAGCCCGGCCGACCCGAACCGGACCTGTAGGAGCCCGTCTCACGGGCGACAGGAACCCTGGACAAAACTCCCCGGTGCCCAAGCGCCATCAGCGCCGAAACCTTTGATTTCGCTTGCAAAATAGGAAGAATCTGGAGATAATAACAGTCTGTTCACTTCAACAGGGAAGCGCCGCGATGAACATGAATCACAAGGCCCGTGCCGCTGCTACCGACCGCCACGCCTCCATCGACGAGCTCGACCGCGCCATCGTGAACCTCGCCAGGCAGAGGAACGTCATCGAACACGACTTCCTCGTGCTGGTGCGCCGCTTCGACGAGCGCGCCGGCTGGCTTCAATGGAACTTCGAGAACTGCGCCGAGTGGCTGCACTACCGCTGCGACATCTCGAAGGGCGCCGCGCGGGAGCGGGTCCGGGTGGCGCACGCGAGGAAGACCCTGCCCGCGATTGCCATGGCCTTTGCCAAGGGCCGGCTCTCCTATTCCAAGGTGCGGGCGCTGACCCGGGTGGCGAAGCCCGAGAACGAAGATGAATTGCTGACGTTTGCGCTGAAGACGACGGCGGCCCGGGTGGAGGAACGCTGCCGGGAGCTGCGTTGCGGAACGGTCGTGTCAACCGACGATGCCCTGCGGGCGCAGGCGCGGCGGGGCGTCTGGATGCGCCGGGACGAGGCGCGCGGGATGGTGGTGATCACGGTGGAGCTGCCGATGGAAACCGGCGAGCTGGTCGACAAGGCTTTGGACAAGGCCATGGAAACGGCGGCGCAGGCCGGTCCCGAGTTCAAGGAAGAGAGCTGGACGG
>DASSBS010000105.1:0-46895 GCA_035698445.1 Woeseiaceae bacterium | reverse complement strand
GGCAGCACCGCCCCCCAATCCGGAAACGCCTGCGACCCAAACACGATCAACTCACCCTCGAAATCCTTCGCGCCGTTGTTCGGCCGATCGTCCACCAGGAAATCCCCGCGATTGAGGTGCTTGTTGTGCGAGAGGATCAGCCGCTTGCGGCACGCCGCGCCGAGATGGGCCTTCACCCACGCGAGCTTGTCCGAGAGCGCCGTCGGGTTGTCCCACGGCCCGGTTGACAGGATGTAAGCGTCGTAGAGCTCGGCCAATTCGCGAAATGCCTCGACGGCGCCGTCGACCGGGTCCATACGGGCGAAGATGCCGGGGACGTCGTCGAGGCGTCCGGCGTAGCGCTCCCGCTCGCGGCGGGTCAGGCGCGGGATCGCCGACGCGAAGTCGACGAGGACATTGTCCATGTCCAAATACAGGATCTTTCGCTCCTTGGGCGAAGCCGCGGTCGGCCCGGCGAGCAGGATGTCCTTGACGCGCTTGTATTCCTCGAGCCGCGCCAGATCCGCCTCGCCAGGATTCGGGATCCGGCTGAGATCCATATTGTCCGTCACGTCGGCGAGCTTTACGTTGCGCGCGATCGGATTCGCCACGGCGCGCCGGGCCGCGGCTTCGCGCGATTCGCCTTCGTGCTTCGTCAGCGCCCGCACCGCCTCGATGACGGTGTCGGAGAATCCCGCCCGGCGCAGGTCCTCGAATGTGGTGTCCGTGTCTTCGACGACGTCGTGCAGTAACGCCGTCATTCGTTCCTCTTCCGTCCGCACGTTCAGCATGACGCGGATGGGATGAAGAATGTACGGCTGCTCCGCCTTGTCCGTCTGGCCGGCATGGGCCGCGGCGGCGAGTGCCAGTGCGTGTTCGAGTGTCCCCACGGGCAGGGATTATAACGGACGTGGATCGTCGATGAGCCGGTCGAGGTGGAATCCGAAGATCGGCGCACCTGTGGACGAGGAGGCTCGCGGAGACAATCGCCTCTCTCAGAACGGCTGAGTGATCGCGATTAAGGCGGTCCCGCAAAATCCGACGGGACGATGATCATCCAGGACAGCCCGAACCGGTCGATCACCCCGCCGAACATCTCGGCAAAGAACGTCTTCCCCAGCGGCATCTCGACCTTGCCGCCTTTCCCCAGCGCCGTGAACCAGCGTTCACACTCGGCCGCGTCGCGCGCCGTGAGGGATACGGAAAAGCCCTCGAAGTTCATCGGCTCCCTGGACAAGCCGTCGGACATCATCAGCGTCGCGTCGCCGACCTTCAGGCTGGCGTGCATGATCCGGTCACCGAACTCCGGCGGCGTCCCGGGCGGGTTCCCTTCGGGATTCTCGCTGAAGCGCATCGACACGACGACTTCCGCGCCGAGGGCCTTCCGGTAGAACTCGATGGCTTCGGCGCAGCGGCCGCGGAAAAACAGGTACGGTTCGATTGGCATGGCTTGCTCCTCGATCATAGTGGCTGCACGGCGGCGTTCCTAGTCGAAGCGTAGCCCAGGATTTCGACGGGCATGGAGCCGGAGCCAGGAAGGCTTGTACCGATTTGTTCTAGTCCGGCGAGCCCCTTATTAAGGGTCAGTCAGCCCTCGGCACCTCATATTCGGTGGGATTCGTCGCCTGGAACTCAGGCCGCGCCTCGCAGCGCGCGTGCAGCGCATGCCCGATCTACTAGACTGCAGTCGAATACCAACCCGCCGAGCCCTTGCTCGGCGGCCAGCGAGGAAGGAGAGGAGCAATGAGCTACATCGAAGGATTTGTCGCCGCGGTTCCGGCGGCCAACAAAGACACGTACACCAGGCATGCCGCCGAGATGGCGCCCTTCTTCAAGGATTTTGGCGCGACCCGGGTGGTCGATGCCTGGGGCGACGACGTCCCCAAGGGCAAGGTGACCGATTTCAGGAGGGCGGTGAAGGCGAAAGATGACGAGGTGGTCGTCATCGGCTGGATGGAATATCCCTCCCGGCAGGCGCGCGACTCGGCGAACGAGAAGATGAGGAGCGACCCGCGCATGCAGGAGATGGGCGCGGCCATGCCGTTTGACGGCCAGCGAATGATCTTCGGCGGATTCGAGCCCCTGCTCGATGAGACAGCGGGGGACCGCGGCGGCTACCTGGACGGTTACCTGCTCGCCGTCCCCGAAGGCAACAAGCAGGCCTATCGCGAAATGGCGCAAAAAGCCGCCCAGATGTTCAAGGAGTATGGCGCGACACGGGTGGTCGAGGGCTGGGGCGACGACGTCCCCGAAGGCAAAGTCACCGATTACAAAGGCGCGGTGAAAGCAAAGAAGGACGAAAAGATCGTCTATTCCTGGGTCGAATGGCCGGACAAGGCGACGCGCGACGCCGGCTGGAAGAAAGCCATGGACGATCCCCGGATGCAGATGGGCAAGGACATGCCCTTTGACGGCCAGCGCATGATTTACGGCGGGTTCACGCCCATCCTGGATCAGTAGGCTGGACCATGCAAACGCGCATCAACGAAATCTCGGACGGCATCTATCGCCTCTCCACGCTCGTCCCGGAGATCGCACCGCCGGCCGGCTTCACTTTCAACCAGTTCCTCGTGATGGCCGATGACCCGTTGCTGTTTCATTGCGGCTACCGGGCCATGTTCGACAGCATCCGCGGCGCCATCGAGCAATTGATGCCGATCGAGAAGCTCCGCTGGATCTCGTTCAGCCACCTGGAGGCCGACGAAAGCGGGGCGATGAACCTGTGGCAGGAAGCCGCGCCGCACGCTCAGGTTGCGCACGGGCAACTCGGTTGCAACATATCCCTGAACGACCTCTCCCTCCGCCCGCCGCGCGCGCTTGCGGACAACGAGGTCCTCGACCTGGGCGGGCGCCGCGTGCGTTACCTTGCCACGCCGCACCTGCCGCATGGCTGGGATGCCGGCCTGATGTTCGAGGAAGAGACCGGCACGCTGCTCTGCAGTGACCTGCTGGGGCAGGCGGGCGACGGTGCGGCACTGGCCACGGGCGACGTCGTCGGTCCGGCGCTGGAGGCCGAGGAGATGTTCCGTTCGATGAGCGTGACGCCGGAAACGATTACCGCGTTGCATCGGCTCGCGGCACTCGCACCGAGGACGCTCGCGGTGATGCACGGCTCATCGCTCGCCGGCGACTGCGTGGCCGCGCTCGAGGCGTTTGGTGAGGGGCTGGCGCGACAGCGGCTGGCGGTGGCCGCGTAGAAACGCGACCCGCGTCAATCCAGTAGCCTGGCGGGCTCCAGCCGCAGAACCGGATCGGCATTGATCGAAGCTCGCGGCGACCGGAGGCGGCCCCACTGCTTCGCTCAGGCGGCGTGGGCAAAGGACCCCGGCTGCGCCTCGCGCCACCACCGCTCCCAGTCCTCGCCGGGAGAACCCGCAAGCAGCTCCCCGGGCTCTAGCCAACGATAGAGCTGGCGGTAGTTGCGGGACTCGAGCTGCGTGATCCGCCGCCACAGCATCTCCGGCCGCAACGCGGCCGGGTCCGTGAGACCGCAGGCGCCGAGCACCATCCGCAGGTGGCGCAGGGTCCCTGCGTGATAGCGCGCCACGCGCGCTGACTTGTCGGGCACCGACAGGCCGTGCATCCGCCAGGGATCCTGCGTCGCAATACCCGTCGGGCACTTGTTGCGATTGCAGGCGCGCGCCTGGATGCATCCCAGGGCGAACATCATCCCCCGGGCGGAGTTGCAGATGTCCGCGCCCAGCGCGAGCTTCGCGGCGATGTCGAAGCCGCTGACGATCTTGCCGGCGCAGATCACCCTGGTGTCGCTCCGTACGCCCGTGCCCACCAGCGCGTTATGCACGAAGATCAGGCCGTCGCGCATCCCCAGGCCAATGGATTGCATGAGCTCCGGCGGCGCGGCGCCGGTGCCGCCCTCGCTGCCGTCGACGGTGACGAAGTCGGGATGGATGCCGGTCTCGTGCATCGCCTTGCAGACGGCGAGAAACTCGTGGCGCCGGCCGATGCACAGCTTGAAGCCGACCGGCTTGCCGCCGGACAGTTCGCGCAGGCGCGCCAGGAATTCGAGCATCCCGACGGGCGTCGAGAATTCCCGGTGGGCGGGCGGCGAGTGGCAGTCCTCGCCGATGGGGATACCGCGCGCTTGCGCGATTTCGGCCGTCACCTTCACGCCGGGCAGCAGGCCGCCGCCCCCCGGCTTCGCGCCCTGCGATATCTTCAGCTCGATCATCTTCACCTGCGGGCTCGCCGCCTTGTCGCGAAACAGGCCCGCGTCGAAACGCCCCGCCGGCGTGCGGCAGCCGAAGTAGCCCGTGCCGATCTCCCACACGAGGTCGCCGCCATGACGGGTGTGATAGCGGCTGATGCCGCCCTCGCCGGTGTCGTGGAAGAAGCCGCCTTCCTTCGCACCGAGATTGAGCGCGAGAATCGCGTTCGAGGACAGCGAGCCGAAGCTCATCGCCGAGATATTGAAGCGCGACGCGGAATACGGCTGCGCGCATTGCGCGTTGCCGACGGTGACGCGCGGTTCCTCGTCCGCAGGCTCGCAGGGCGCCATCGAGTGCTCGAGCCACTCGTAACCGGGCTCGTAGACGTTCACCAGCTTGCCGAACGGCACGGAATCGTCGACGCCCTTGGCGCGGCGATAGACCACGCTGCGCTGCAAGCGCGAGAACGGCACTTCCTCGCGGTCGCCTTCGATGAAGTACTGGCGGATCTGGTGCCGGAACTCCTCCAGCAGGTACCGCAGGTGGCCGAACACGGGGTAGTTGCGCAGCAGGGAATGCCGGGGCTGCAGCAGGTCCCAGGCCGTGAGGACGAGCATCGGGACCAGCACGGCGAACAGCCACAGGAAGGCGGACGAGTACCAGGCGCCGATACCGATCAGGACGAGCAGCGCCGGGATCGCCCAGACGAGGACGCGTTTCATGCGGATTTTTCCCCCGTTATTCCGGGTCTGCGAAGGAGCACGAGCCCGCAATATACACGCGCTCGGCGTGCGAATCGTCACGCCTGCGCCAGATCCGGAGAGGCGTCGCAGATCAACCGCTGGAACCGCCTCTCGATCGCGTTCCGGGCGGAAGCGGGGAGCTACCGGATGCCGCCTGCAGCGGATTTCCGGTGGCCGCGTCGCCCATCATTGACCTTCCCGGGTGTGTACGGATATAGTCCGTACACGATATTCCAAGGAACATGGGAGGCTGTCATGCCCGCAAAAACAGCGGCCCGCGAAGACAGGATTGAGCTCCGCACCACCAGGGAGGAAAAGCGGCTCCTGGCGGCAGCCGCCGCCCATGAGCGGCTGGACCTGACCAGCTTCATCATGCGTAGCATACTGCCCACCGCCCGCGAGGTGGTGGATCGGGCCGAGCGTATCGTGCTCAGCGAGCGCGATAGCGTGCGTGTGCTGGAACTGCTGGAGAACCCTCCCAAGGCGACCCCTGCCCTGAAGGCCGCTGCGCGTCGACGCGCCGCTCGAACCTGATCCCGTTCGTGGCCTGGCGCGAGGAGCCCATAGGCCGGCACCACGACCGCAAGAGTTTCGACTGCGGCGCGGCCGACCTCAACGAGTATCTCGCTCGCTACGCCCGGCAGAACCACGAGTCCGGCGGCGCCAAGACCTTCGTGGCGGTCTCTCCGGCGGAGCCGGCGCGCATCCTGGGCTTCTATTCGATCAGCCCGGGCTCTATTGAATTTGCCCGCGTGCCGGCGCGGTTAACCCGGAAGCTCGGTCGTTACGACGTGCCGGTGTTTCGCCTGGGGCGCCTGGCCGTCGATGTATCCGTGCAGGGCCAGGGCGTAGGCGGCGACCTGTTGCTGGCAGCCGGTGAGAGGGCCCTTGCGGTGGCAGCCGAGGTCGGCGGGGTCGCGCTTGCCATCGATGCGAAAGACGAGAACGCGACGCGCTGGTATGAGCGGTTCGGCGCCCGGCCTTTGCTGGACGATCCGCTCAAGCTCATCCTTCCGCTCAGCGTCATTGCCGATGTGGTCCCTCGTGAACCCGCGTCCCCGGATCGTTAGAACCGGCCCCGGGCGCCCTCACGATCCCCCGGCAATGTCTTCCGCAGTCCCGCGCGGATCGTTGAGATGCGAATGGCGGATGCCGTAGATGAAATACCACGCCAGCGCCACCGCCACCCAGATCAGGAACACCTCGATCGTGATCCAGCGCAGCCCGATGATGATCCACAGGCAGCCCAGGATGGACAGGATCGGCGTCACGGGATAGCCCGGCACCCGGAACCCGCGCGGCAGGTCGGGTGCGGTGCGGCGCAGCACGATCACGCCGATCGAGACGACCAGGAAGGCCACCAGCGTGCCGATGCTGGTCATCTCGGCCAGGAAGTTGATCGGGATGAGCCCCGCCAGCAATCCCACCACGACGGCGACCAGCACGGTATTGCGCACCGGGGTACGGGTGCGCGGATTCACCGTATGGAAGAATTCCGGCAGCATCCCGTCACGCCCGATCGCGAACAGGATGCGGGTCTGGCCGAACATCGTCACCAGGGTCACGCTGAAGATCGAGATGACCGCGCCGGCGGCCAGGATGGTACCCGGCCAGGTGGACCCGGTGACGTGCTGCAGGATCGCCGCAAGGCCGGCGCTCTGGCCTTCGAACTGCGCCGTCGGCTGGGCCGCCACCGCGACGCCCGCCACCAGCACGTAGAACACGGTGACCACGGCCAGCGCGATCAGGATGGCCATGGGCATCGTCCGCCGCGGATTCCTGACCTCCTCGCCGGCCGTCGACACCGCGTCCAGGCCGATGAAGGTGAAGAAGATCAAGCCGGTCGCGCCGACGACGCCGGTGAAGCCGTAGGGCGCGAAATCGGCGAGGTTGTCGCTGTTCCAGCCGAACGCGCCGAGCACGATGAACAGCAACAGCACGGCGAGCTTGATCACCACCATCACGGCGTTGACGGTGGCCGATTCGCTCGTGCCGCGGATGAGCAGCAGCGCGCACAGCACCACCAGCACCACCGCGGGCAGGTTGATCACGCCGCCTTGCTCCGGCGCGTGCGACAGCGCGTCCGGGATCGCGACCCCGAACAGGTTGATGAAGAGCTGGTTGATGTACTGCGACCAGCCGACCGCCACCGCGGCCGAGGATACCCCGTACTCCAGCAGCAGGCAGGCGGCCACGCCGATCGCGACGACTTCCCCGAGCGTTGCGTACGCATAGGAATAAGACGACCCGGACACCGGCACGGCGCTCGCCAGCTCCGCGTAGCACACCGCCGTCAGCGCCGCGACCACGCCGGCGATCACGAACGACCAGATGACCGCGGGGCCGGCGACCGGCACCGTCTCCGACAGCACGAAGAAGATGCCGGTGCCTATCGTCGAACCGATCCCGATCATCGAAAGCTGGAACAGTCCGATCGATCGTTCCAGCTCGCCGCCGCCACGGTCGGTGCCGGTCTCGTCGGTCATCGCCCTGACCGGCTTGCGCCGGAACGATCGCTGGATGAACGTCATCGCGTCTTCTCCTTATGGTGGCAAGATTCTAAAGGCTCGATTCTTACCGAGCCGGTACACACTGAAGTCTCGCCGGTCGAGCGTGAATATTTCGTTGAGGCCGAGCCGATCTGCCACCTGCACCAACGAAGCGTCGGCGAAATCCATGGGCTGATTGTGGTACTTCCGCATCAGCATGTGCATGGCGGATAGATCTCCTCGGACAAGCTCGAGGATGTGCAGCGTGCCCCGTTCGATCATCTCGAGCAGAGCCCCTTGCGCAGCGATGGAGAAGTCGAGCAGGTACATCGCTTCGGTGACCGGCATCCAGGTGGAGAGCAGCGGTCCCCGGATTTTCTTCAGTACCTTGATACAAGTTCGATGGTGCCGGTCGCGCCGGCTCAGGATGGCCACCAGCGGGCCCGCGTCCACCAGCAGGCCCTCGGGCATCAGGGCCGGCGGCCGACTTTTTCGCGGAAGCGCTTTTTGTGCTGTTCTGCCAGGTCGTCAGGCCCGTCGTCCGCGATTCCGACGAGGTCTTCGATGGCCTGGTAGACGCTCTCCGGTTCCGCCGCTTCCGCGCCGGCGGCGGCCATCCGGTGCAGCGCCTCCCGAATGACCTCCGATTTTGTGCGACCGCTCGAGCGGGCGAGGCGACGTAGCAGTGCCTCGGTTTCCGGATCGAGTCTGACGCTGGTAGGCATGGATTCGTCCCCGTGTAGGACGGGGACTGTACTACAGCCTTACTTAGGCCCGCAATGCGGATTTTTGCCGGGAATTGCGTGCAACCGTTGATTCGCCGGTCAGGCCGTCATTCCGGCACCCACTCGAATCCGCCGTCCACGCGTGCGATTTTGCCGAGGCCCGGAAACGGGAAGTGGACGGCATAGATCCGCTGCCCGCTGTCGGCGCTGCGGGCGAGCAATGCCTTGCGGCTCGCCTCTGCCGTGGGAGCATCGCTGTCGAAGGCGATGGTCCAGTCGGGCCGCTGGACCGACACGACAGGATGGTGCATCGCGTCGCCGATATAGAGCAGCGATTCCTGGCCGGAGCTGATCAGGTAGCCGGAATGCCCCGGCGTGTGCCCCCTGATCTCGACCGCCTTGACGACCCCGGGGAGGATGTCCGCGCCGGGCGCGAACTCGGCGATTTTCGGTGTGATCGCGGCAATCAGGGCCGCGTGTTGCGTGTCCCCGGCGGCCGAGCCTGTTTCCGCCGGCATCCCTTCGAAGAACTCCCATTCGGGCGAGGAGATGTGAATCGTCGCGTTGGGGAAAGCAAGCGCGCCGTCGGCGGACACGAGGCCACCGATATGATCGCCATGCGTGTGCGAAATGAAAATATCGGTGACGTCCGCCGGGTCGATGCCGGCCGCCGCCATGGAAGCGGGGAGCTTGCCGCCCGCGCCGCCGAAGTTTGCGCCGGCCCCCGTGTCGAACAGCAGCACCCGGTCGGCCGTTCTCACGAGCAGTGGCTGGATGGAGAGGCTCAGGTGATCGGAGGGCAGGCCGGCGGCCGTAAGAAGGGCGGCGACGTCCTCGGGTGAGCGGTCGATTGCGAATACCTTGCCGTCGTTGGGGACTTCCAGGCCGCCGTCGCGCAGCGCGACCGCGTCGAAGTCACCGATCGTGAACCGGTACACATCGTTCGCGGTGGTCGTCTGCTCAGCGGCGGCCTGGCTGGCCGGCTCTCGGGGCGTTTGTGGCGTATCCGGGGTTTCCGGCGTATCCGACGGTGGCGAACAGGCAACGAGCGTGATCGCGGCGGCAGCGGCAACGAGCGATGCCAGGGCACCCGTCGACTTCCCGGGAGCGACCTGCGGACCTTCCGTTCTTTTCATTTCGTGTACCTCCGGGTCTTGACGGCTACCGAGTATATAAATCCCGGCGCCTTAATGGCATGCCCGTGAGGCTTGACACGTCTCGCGAGTGCCTCCTATCTTGGACGCACTCCATACTGTGCTCGCTTCCGGGGGTCTCAATGTCCATCACGCGAATGCTCACCGCGGCCGTGTTACCGCTCCTCATTACCGCGGTTTTTGCTGCAGAAGAGCCGTCCGAAAAGCGTCCACTGCAGCCGCAGGACTTCGCCCGCCTCCTCGGCGTACGCGATCCGCAAATCGCGCCGGACGGCGCATGGGTCGCCTATACGGTTCACAGTGTGAACCTCGACGAGAACAAAAACGACAGCGACATCTGGATGGTGAGCTGGGACGGCACCGAGCACGTGCAGCTCACGTTTACACCGGAGTCGGAGAGCTCGCCGCGGTGGAGCCCGGACGGCAGGTGGCTGGCGTTCCTCTCATCCCGCACGCAGGGCGAGGACAAGTCCTCTTCCGACGACGAACAAGGCACGCAGCTCTGGCTGCTGGACCGGCGCGGCGGTGAAGCGCGGCGCGTGACGGAGGTGGCGGGCGACATCGAGGATTACGCCTGGTCGCCGGACGGCACGCGCCTCGTGCTCGTCATGCACGACCCCGAGCCGGAACACACGCTCGACGAGGAGGAGGAAACCGCACCGGAAAATCCGCCGGAGGACAAGAGCACCGAGCCCCCCGACTCGGCGGACCACGACGATCCGGTGCCCATCGTCATCGACCGCTATCACTTCAAATCGGACGAAGACGGCTGGCTCGAGCACCGGCGGGATCACCTGTACCTCTTCGACCTGGCGACGAAGCAGCTCGACCAGCTCACCGGCGGCGACTTCGACGACGCGAACCCCGCGTGGTCGCCGGACGGCGAGCGGATCGCGTTCACGAGCAAGCGCGTGGGCGAGGACCCGGACCGCTCGAACAACATCGACGTCTTCGTCATCGACGCGCAGCCGGGTGAAGAGCCGCACCAGTTGACCACCTGGATCGGACCGGACGAAGGCCCGCTCGCGTGGAGCCCGGACGGCCGCTGGATCGCCTACCGCCAGGGCAGCGAGCCGCGCTTCTACGCCTACAGCCAGGGCTTGCTCGCGCTGGTGCCCGCCGCGGGCGGCGAGCCGCGCATCCTGACCGAGGCGCTCGACCGCGACGTCTCGGAAGGCTGGTTCTCCCCCGACGGCCGCTCGCTCTATTTCCTGGTCGTCGACGACCGCAGCGTTTACGCCGCGCGCGTGCCGACCGCCGGCGGCGAAATCGAGAAGCTCGCGCCCGCCGAGCGCACGCTGTACTCACTCAGCGTCTCGCAGAACGGCCACATTGCAGCCACGTTGACGACGCCGGACCGGCCCGCGGAGATCTATGCCTTCGAGGACGGCCGCTATCGCCAGCTCTCCCATCACAACGACGAGTTCATGGCCGGGATCGAGCTCGGCACCGTACGCGGGGTCGCCTACACGACCAAGGACGGCAACGAAGTGCATGCCGTGCTCTACGAGCCCGTCGGCTATCACGCGGGCCGGCGCTACCCGGCGCTCCTGCGCATCCACGGCGGCCCGAACGGCCAGAACGGCTACGAGTTCGATTTCGAGCGGCAGCTCTTCGCCGGCGCCGGCTACGTCGTGCTCTCGCCGAACTACCGCGGCAGCGCGGGGCGCGGCCGGGCCTGGAAAGAATCGATCTTCGCCGACTGGGGCCACTACGGGGTGGTCGACAACCTGGCCGGCGCGGACTACCTGGTCGAGCAGGGCATCGCCGATCCGGACCGGCTCGGCATCGGCGGCTGGAGCTACGGCTGCATCCTCACCGACTACAGCATCGCCACCACGACCCGCTTCAGCGCCGCCACCTGCGGCGCCGGCAGCGCCCTGCAGCTCGCGATGTACGGCGTCGACCAGTACACCATGCAGTACGACATCGAGCTCGGTCACCCGTGGGAGAACCCGGATCTCTGGATCAAGGTCAGCTATCCCTTCTTCCACGCCGACCGCATCACCACGCCGACGCTCTATCTCGGCGGCACCGAGGATTTCAACGTGCCGCTGGTCGGCGGGCAGCAGATGTACCAGGCGCTGCGCACGCTGAACGTGCCGACGCAGCTCGTCATCTACCCCGGCCAGCACCACGGCATCCGCCTCCCGAGCTTCGTGCTCGACCGCTACCGGCGCTATCTCGACTGGTACGCGCAATACCTGGGGAGCGGCGACCGGGCGGACCCGGCCGCTGCCGCCGGCGCGTCGCAGTGACCGCCGGCTTGCGCCGGACACTCGCCGTCCTGCTGTGCGTGTCCGGTGCTGCCGGCATCGCCGGCGGCGAAGCCATGGCCCAGACCATGCCGGCGCCGCTCGGCGAGCTCGCGGCCTACGCGCGCGCGCCCGGCCAGCCGATTGACGAGACCTACACGGAGAAAATCGGCGAGTTCACCACCGATCCCGCCTTCAATTCGCCGCTGACCGCCTACCTGCCCGCGTCGGACACGGTGCCGACGCCGCTGGCCGTGCTGGGGCACATCGCCGGCGCGCCGGAATACCTGCCGTACTCGGCGGACGTCTACCGCTATTTCCGCGCGCTCGCCGAGGCCAGCCCGCGCGTGCGTGTGTTCTCCATCGGGCAGAGCGAGGAAGGCCGCGAGATGATCGCGGTCGCGGTCGCCGACGAGACGCTGCTGGACGAGCTCGACGCCAACGGTGCGCGCCTGGCGAAGCTCGCCGATCCGCGCCGCATCGATATGGACGATTCGATCGCCGAAGAGCTGATCGCGCAATCGACGCCGGTGTACTACATCACCGGCACCATCCATTCCCCCGAGACCGGCTCGCCGACCGCGCTGATGGAGCTCGCCTACCGGCTGGCGGTGGACGAGGCGCCCTACATCGAAGACATCCGCACCGGCGTCATCACGCTGATCACGCCGATCGTCGAGGTCGACGGCCGCGACCGCATGGTCGACCTGTACAACTGGCACCTCGCGCATCCGGACGCGAACTACCCGCGGTTGCTCTACTGGGGTCACTACGTCGCGCACGACAACAACCGCGACGCCATGGCCATGACGCTCAACCTGACGCGCAACGTCGCCGATACCTTTGTCGGCTGGCACGCGCAGGTGCTGCACGACCTGCACGAGTCCGTGCCGTTCCTGTACGACAACACCGTCGGCGACGGTCCCTACAACTCCTGGGTCGATCCCATCCTCGTCGGCGAGTGGCAGCAGCTCGGCTGGAACAACGTGCAGCAGATGACGAAGCTCGGCATGCCCGGCGTCTTCACGCACGGCGACTTCGACACCTGGAGCCCCGGTTACCTGATGTTCATCGCCGCCATGCACAACGGCATCAGCCGGCTGTACGAGACCTTCGGCAACGGCGGCGCCGATACCGTCAAGCGCATCCTCGAGCCCGAGGAGTACCAGCGCACCTGGTACAAGCCCAACCCGCCGCTGCCGGTGGTGACCTGGTCGCAGCGCAACAACAACAACTACCAGCAGACCGGGTTGCTGACGGCGTTGAGCTATTTCGCGGACAACGGCGAGCTGTTCCTCCGGAATTTCTACCTCAAGAGCAAGCGCTCGATCGAGAAGCCGCAGCAGGCCGGGCCGGCCGCGTACGTGCTGCCGGCCGACGAGGACCGTGAGGGTTCGCAGGCGCGGCTGCTCGAGATCCTGCAAAGGCAGCACGTGGAGATCAGCCGGACGACGGAGCCGGTGACCGTGAAGCTGCCGCCGCCGTCCGAAGAGGACTGCGACGAGGCCGGGGATGACGACGACAGCGAGGCCGCTTGCGACCAGTCCGGCGACGACGAGGACGAAGACGAAGACGAGAAGCCGGTCTCGAGGCGCTTCGCCGCCGGCAGTTACGTCGTGCGCATGGACCAGCCGTACTCGCGCATCGCCGACACGCTGCTGGATCACCAGTACTGGGCGCCGGACGATCCGCAGAAGCACGCCTACGACGACACCGCCTGGACGATGGGCGAGCTGTTCAACGTCGAGGTCGTGCGCGTCACGGATCCGGCCGTGCTCGAGGCGGAGATGGAGCTTGTCGAGCAACCCGTACAGGTCCCCGAGGGGCTGGCCAGCGCCGATGCGCCGGCAGGCCCGCTGCCGCGCATCGCGGTGATGCACACCTGGCTCGGCACGCAGACCGAAGGCTGGTGGCGCATGGCGCTCGACAAGATGAACGTGCCCTACGATTACATCAGCACGCAGGACGTCGCCAGGGCCGGCAACCTGCGCGGGCAATACGACGTGATCCTGTTCGGCCCGGTCAGCGGCGGCACCAGCGCGCGGCGCATCATCGACGGGCTGCCGATGTGGGGCAACCCGATGCCGTGGCAGACCACGGAGCTGACGCCGAACCTCGGCCGCATCGACGGCACGGACGACATCCGTCCGGGCCTCGGTTCGGACGGCGTGGCCAACCTGAAGAAATTCGTGCGTGACGGCGGCCTGCTGGTCACGGCCGAGGACACCGCCGAGTTCGCCATCGACATCGGCATCGCGCCGGGCGTCTTCGTCACCCCCGTCGAAGACCTGCGGGTCGTCGGCAGCGTGCTGCAGGCGAAGTTCGTCGACCGCGAGGAGAGTCCGGTCGCGGCCGGCTATGCCGGCGACGACCTCGCCGTGTACAGCGCCGGCGGCATGTCCTTCAAGATATCCAACCTGCTGCGCGGCGACGACGACCTGCCGAACAGCGAGGATTTCAAGCGCGCCACCGGCCGCGGCGGCCCGCACGACACCGACCTGCCCGAAGGGCGGCCGGCCGTCGAACCCCCGGAGCTGCCCGATCCGGAACCGTGGGAGGCGCTGCCGCTCAACGTCGAGCAGACCCGCAACAACCCGTGGCTGATCCCCGAGGACCAGCGCCCGCAGGTCATCCTGCGGTTCGCGGATGCCGAAGACCTGCTGGTCTCCGGCCTGCTCGAGAACGGCGACGAAATGGCCGAGCGCGCCGCGGTGGTCGACGCCCGCTACGGCAAGGGCCACGTGCTGCTGTTCGCGACCAACCCGTTCTGGCGCGGCGAAACCATCGGCAGCTACGCCCTGGTGCTGAACGCGATCACGCACTTCGACCGGCTGGACGACGACCGCGCCCGGGAGTAGCAGGAAGCACCGATCCTGCGTCAGTTTCCGAAATCGCTCGCGATGTGGCCGCGAATGCGCTGGCGCACATCGCCGTCTACCGGCGTCTTGTCGACCAGCGCCAGCAGCTTTTCCCGGTCTGTGATTCCGCGGACCGCGAGCGCACGCGTGAACACGCGATCCTTCTCCCGGCGCGCGACGTATTTCGCGATCGCCAGGTCATGGGGATCGAGGCAAAGTCCCTTGACGCCTTCCGTATCGCCCGGCGGCAGCTTCACCAGCCGGCCTTTCCAGCCTTTGGGCAGCTTTGCCGTGGCCTCGTCCACCGGATCGGCGTAATAGCCGAATGTCTCGTGAAAGGGTGAATCCTGGCCGATTGCGTTGAGCCATTCCGTCCGGTCGGCATTCTTCTTTGCGATCAGGTCCACTTCCGCCGATCGGGCGATGTCGTCCGGAAGATCGGGATGCTTGCCATGCAGCGACTGGCTGCCGATGATCAGGAACTGCCTTTCACCCGTGATCCGGCCCGCCGCCCGCAAGACATGGTCAAGCTGCTGCTTCTTCATTCAGCTTTCGCACCTCGTCGCGCGGCAGCAAGCCGACGTAAGGCGGTGATTGGCGCAGGCGATTGGCGCGCTCGTCACCTCCGAGCATCGCCGCAAACAGTTCCCCGTCATCTCCGCGCTCGATGAGCTCCTGCCATTCGTCGTAGGCGGAGACCCAGGCATCCTGCCGCTTCCACCGGTGCAGGTTGGCCAGGCTTTGCGCCCTTATCTCCCGGGGCGTGAAGCGACGCACCACCGCGAGCGCCAGGGCTCTCTTGTGCCTGTCGAGACGCTCCTGCGAGAGGCCTGGAGTGGCGGGCGGGCGAATGCCACGCTCGGTCAAGTCCAGCGCGTCGCCCTCACCGACGCCCCAGCGATCAAGCATGGATTTGGGCAGGATCACGCCCAGGGAATTCCCGATCCGGCGGACGATCAATCTCATGCCGGAATTATAACCTGTTATAACCACGGTGCAACGTCAACCTGTATTCCTCGAATCTATCGAAGCCATCGGCATGGCTAGCATTCGGGAACGTTGACGGCGAGACCGCCCTGCGACGTCTCCTTGTATATGGAGGCCATGTCGCGCCCGGTCTGATTCCGGGCCCGCCAGGATACCGCTCCGCGAGCGGCGCCGGTCGATCGCCGCCGCTGTCGCGGTGATCCTCGCCGCCGGCGCGCTGTTCCTGCTCGGGCGGATTCCCGGGCGTGAGCACGACAATAGCGGTCCGACCGTCTTCGTGGACCTCCCCGGCCGCGAGCTGTACCCGGCTGCGTCGCCGGACGGCGGGTACGTCGCCTTTCTCTGGGTAACGCTGGAAGGCGACCGGGACATTTACCTGAGGCGCGTGGGAGACGACGCGCAGCCGCTGCGGCGCGTCACTTATTCCGATCTCGACGAAGTCAGCCCGACGTGGGGGCCGCGCGGCCGATATCTCGCGTTCCTCAGGTTCGATCCGGCGACGGCGGAGTGTCGCGTCGTGGTGATGGACCTGGGCTCGCACGACGAGCACACCGTCAACGACTGCGTACATAGCGAGTACGCTTACGACACGCTGAGCTGGTCGCCCGACGGCCGCTGGCTGGTGCACCGTGCCGATCTTGCGGGCGAGGGACCGGGACTCTACCTGTGGCCTGTGAGTCTTGCCGGCGATCCGAAAATCGAGCTTCCGCCGCGGCGCCTGAGCTGCAGCGATTGCGGCTACGTCGACCAGGAAGTGAGCTGGACACCCGACAGCCGCCGGCTGGCCGTCACCCGGCGCCACAACCGTCTGTCTTCCGACATCTACATCTTCGACCTGGAATCCGGTGAGCTCGCGCCGGTGACGACCGGGGAACGGTCGATCAAGGGACACGCCTGGTACCGTGACAACGAACGCCTGCTGTACGTGTCGAATCCCGGGCCTCGCGACCGGCAACTCTGGGTGCTCGATTCGGCATCCGGCGACAAGCGGCCGCTCGGTGTCGCGAACGCCGGCTTTCCCGCTTTCATGCCGGACTTTGCCACGGTCGTATTGTATCGGCGCGAAGTCGACACCTTCGTCAGCTCCATGAACCTTGCCGGCAATGACGGGCCTCAGCACGTGCCCATGCCGCTGGTGCAGACGGCGCACGCGGATCGCTCACCGGCCTACGACCCGGTGCACGACCGGATCGCCTACGTCTCGAACGCATCCGGCAACGACGAGCTCTGGGTCGCCGGCTTCGACGGTACCGATCGCCGCCAGGTCACGGATTTCGGGCAATCCGTCGAGGATCCGGCCTGGTCGCCCGACGGCCGCCGCCTGGCTTTCATCCTGCTGGAACCGAACGGCGGCACCAATCGCCTGAAGCTCCTGGATACACAGACGGGCCAGGTCCGCACCGTGTCCACGGGATTCGAACGTGTACGAGTTCAAACGCCGGACAGCGGTTCAACCGTAGGTGCAGTCGGGCGGCTATCCCACCATCCTGAATCCGACCACAGCGAAATGGTAGTCGAACGTAAAGGCGAGCCGGATCCGCGCGCGCTTCATGATGGTGAAGCTGGTTGCATCCACGGCTGAAAGCTTGTGCAGGTCCGATCGCTTGAAGTACTCCCACGACTTGCTCAGGTCAGCCAACTCGCAGGTGAGAATTTCGACGGTTTCGGGATCGTAGATCGAGTCCTTCCACGCCAATGCGACGTCGCGGCTGGCATTGCGGTTGAGGAACGTGAATGTCTCGATGACGACCGGAAGCGAAGTCCGGAGCCTGGCGCCGGCGGTTTGCAGCATCTCCCACTGTTCGCGCGCTTGGCCGTGCAGCGGGTCCCGTGAAAGCGCAAGGGCGATCCAGGCGCCGCTGTCGACGAATGCGGCTTCGCCCTGGCGCATCAGGTTTCGTCGTAGATGCTGTCGTGTTCAACCGAGGTCCGCCGCGGTTCGCCATCCCAGATCGCGACCGGCCCGCCGGCCCCCGGCTTGAGCACGGTTTTCCGGATGGCTTCCCGGATGAGGTCCGCCACGCTGCGTCCCGAGCGCGCTGCGGCCGCCCGAAGCGCATCGAGCTCTTCCTTGCGCAGATAAACTTGCGTCTTTTCCATGTGTGTCAAGTTAAGCATAAAAGTGACCTACGTCAAGGGCGGCTCAGCAACGCTTTGGGACTGAACTTGCAGACGAGCAAAGCCAACAGACTAGCCTTTGCGGCAGGCCTTTGATGCACGAAAATGGGCTCGAACAGGTGAGAAATTCCGTCTGCAGCGGAGCGAGGAAGGGCGCAGGCTCCTCCCTTTCTCACGCCGCAGGCGGGTCGCTCTCGACGAAGCTTTTCAGCGGGCACTCCCGGCCGTCCACCAGGTTCGAGAAGAAGCGATCGAAGCTGCCAAGCGGCTCGAGCACGAAGCCGATGGCCGCTTCATATTCGAGACCCGGACAGGCGCCCAGGGGCTCCGCGCGGTACCACTGACTGTCTGCCGCGTTCCGCGTTCCACGAGCACTATTTGATCAACAGGATCTCATCGGCGATCGGGTAAAGCCACTCCACGCCGCGCTCGGTGACGATTGCATTGTCCTCCAGGGGAATGCGCACCTTGGCCCCGTCCCATTGCGGCACCGGGTACCAGACGAACAGCTCGATCGAGAACAGGTTCGTCGGCTCGATCGTCCATTGCTGCTGCAGCGGGTTGAACCAGGCGAGCGACGGGCCGGCGCCGTGGTGCAGGTTGCCGACCGAATGCGTCGCCACGATGATCTCGGTTGCATCATTGGCGGTCGGCTGGTTGAACGTCTCCATGATGGCGAAGCCGGCGTCCCGGTATTTCGAGTTCAGTATTTCCAACGTGTCCAGGGCCGTGCGGCCGGGCCTGATCGTGTTCTTCATGATCCGCCGCGCCTCTTTCGCCCTGCGGAATGCCTGCTGGAAGACTTCCGGCGGCTCGGTCTCGCCGTCCTTCAGCACGTACGCCATGCGTTTGATGTCGGTGAAGAAGTTGAGGTAACCGAGCCCGAAGTCGGTCATCACGAGATCGCCGCGCTGGATGATGCGGTCGTTGGAGGTGTCCTCGATGCCGCTCGGCCCGGTGATGTAAACGGACGACATGCGATAGCGGGATTGCATGCCGCGCTGGAGGATCTCGTTTTGCATCCACCAGGCGACGTCCGCCAGGGTCGTCACGCCCGGCGTAATGACCTCGTTCGACAGCGCCTTCTCGATGATCTGCCGGGTCAGCTCCGCGGTCTCGGCAAAAGCGGCAATCTCGGTCGCCACGTGATGGCTGCGAAAATCGGAGACGAGCTTTTCGGCGCTCGTCAGCCGTGAGGCGTACGGCTCGCCGAGCGTTGCCACCAGGTACTCGTAGCTGCTGTGCGACAGGCCGTCCGCCACGCCGAGCTGGTCCGAGATGTTGACGCCGATTGCCTGCGGATCGCGTTCGGCGACGAACGCCCGCAGGTCATAGTCCGACGTGACCCGGTCGTAGACCCGGCAATGCTCGAGCATCGGACCGTAGATGCCGAGCACGGTGCGCTCGATCCGCTCACCGCCGCGGTCGGTGAAGATGTAAAAGCCCTTGCTCCCCGTGAAGCCGCGGCCGAGGTCTTCGTACAACGGGTCCTGCAAGCCCTCCTTGATCATGACGATCCACATGTCGATGCCGTTGCCGCGCATTGCCTGCGGCAGGACCAGGTCGAACTTCTCCTTGCGGATCTGGCATTTTCTTTCCCAGCGGACGCGGGCTTCGTTGGCCAGGTCGTGCGCGGGCGTCGGTGCCGCGAGAACCAGCGGCGGCAGGAGCAGCAGCAATGTGGATACCGCCAGCCGGGTGAACAGGCAGGAAAACATGGGCAGGGCCTCTTCCGGGTCGTGTCGAATTCGGTGCCGGGAGTTCGACCATACCAGAGAAGCGGCCGCCAACCGGACGACCGGCCACCGTCGTTCCGAATGTTTCATGTGGTGAAAAGGTATGCGAAACTTCCGCGCCTTTCCGGGACTTAACGCGCATCGTGAACACCAGCGAACTCCTCAACGAGCTCCGCATCGAGCGCCACGACCGCGAGGATCGGGGTGGCCCGGGGCGCTGGCCGTGGGTCGCGGGAGCCGTTGCCGCAGCCGTGCTGGTGCTGGGCGGCGTGACCTGGTGGGCATGGCCGGCTCAGGCGATCGAAGTGGAGACGGTCAGCGCGATCGCGCCGGCGGCGGGCAGCGCCTCGACCGCGGTGCTGCAGGCGACCGGCTACGTGACCGCGCGGCGCATGGCCACCGTGTCGGCGCAGATCATCGGCACGCTGACGGAAGTGCTGTTCGAGGAAGGCGACCACGTGGAGCAGGGCCAGGTGCTCGCCCGGCTCGAGGACAGCTCGCAACTCGCGCAGCTTCATGCGGCGCAGGCCGCCGCGCGCGCGGCGGAGGCGCGGGTCGCCCACCTCCGCACCCAGCTCAGCCAGGCGCGGCGCGATCGCGACCGGCTCGCCGGTCTCGCCGGGCAGGGGCTCGTGTCGCAGCAGCTCGCCGAGCAGGCGCGCAGCGGCGTCACCGGCCTGGAAGCGCAGTTGCGCGCCGAACAGGCGCAGGCGAAGTCCGCCGCGGCACAGGTCGAGGTCGCGCAGGTGAATTACGACTACACCGTGGTGCGCGCGCCCTTCGCCGGCGTGATCACGCAGAAGACGGCCCAGGTCGGCGAGATCATCGCGCCGGCGGCAGCGGGCGGCGGCTTCACCCGCACGGGCGTCGGCACCATCGTCGACATGGACTCGCTCGAGGTCGAGGTGGACGTCAACGAAGCCTATATCGCGCGCGTCGAGGCCGGCATGCCCGCGCGTGCGGTGCTCGATGCGTATCCCGACTGGGAAATCCCCGCCCACGTGATCGCGATCGTGCCGACCGCCGATCGCGGCAAGGCGACGATCAAGGTGCGGGTGGCGCTCGAGACCGAGGACCCGCGCGTGGTGCCGAACATGGGCGTCCGGGTGTCGTTCCTCGAGCCGCGACCGGAGGCCACGGCCGACACCGCGCCGCCCGCGGGCGTGCTGCTGCCGGCTTCGGCGATCGTGCGCCGCGACGGCGCTGCTTACGTGTTTCTCGTCGCGGACGGCGTCGCCCGCGAGCAGCCGGTCGTGACCGCCGAGCGGCGCTATGGCGATTTCGTCCTGGTGACCGACGGCGTGGACGCGGGGACCGAGGTGATCGACGCCCCGCCGGCGGCGCTGGAAGACGGCAGCACGGTGGTGCTGGCCCGTTCCACTGAACAATGATTGATTTTCCAGGAGAGGTACCGCCGCTATGAGCAACATGATCGAAATCCGCTACCTCAGCAAGGTCTACCAGCGCGGCAAGCAGCAGGTCGAGGTGCTGCACGACGTCGATCTCGACGTCGCAAGCGGCGACTTCCTGGCCTTGATGGGCCCGTCCGGTTCCGGCAAGACCACGCTTTTGAACCTGATCGGCGGCCTGGATGCGCCGACGGGAGGCCACATTACCGTCGGCGGCGAGCGCATCGACCAGCTCGGCGCGGGCGCGCTCGCCAGGTGGCGCGCGGCGTACGTCGGCTTCATCTTCCAGTTCTACAACCTGATGCCGGCGCTCTCCGCGCAGAAGAACGTCGAGCTGCCGCTCCTCCTGACCAAGCTGAACGGCGCGCAGCGCCGCAAGAACGCCGCCATCGCACTGCAGCTCGTCGGCCTCGCCGACCGCGCCTCGCACAAGCCGGGTGAGCTGTCGGGCGGCCAGCAGCAGCGGGTCGCGATCGCCCGCGCCATCGTGTCCGATCCCGAGCTGCTGGTCTGCGACGAGCCGACCGGCGATCTCGACCGGCAATCGGCGGAGGACGTGCTCGCGCTGCTGGAGAAGCTCAATAAGGAGCACGGCAAGACCATCGTCATGGTTACGCACGACCCGCGCGCAGCCGAGCACGCGACCCATACCCTGCACCTCGACAAGGGCACCCTGGTCGAGCAGGCCGCGGCCGAGCCCGCCGCCCGGGCGCAGAGGGCGCCGGCATGAAGTACCTGCACCTCATCAAAGCCGCGCTCTTCCGGCGCAAGGGCCGCACCATCCTGACGTTGATCTCGATCACCGCCGCGTTCCTTTTGTTCGGCATGCTCGACGGCGTGCGCCAGAGCTTCGCGAACGCGGGGCAGACCGCGGCCGGTGCCACGCGCCTCCAGACCGGCTCCCGGCTGTCGTTCATCCAGCCCCTGCCGAAGGCCCTGGCCCCGCGCATCGCGGCAGTCGATGGCGTCGAGGAAGTCACCTGGGCCAACTGGTTCGGCGGCGCCTACCAGGAGCCCAGCAACCAGATCTTCTCGTTTGCGATAGCCCCGAATTACCTCGACCTGTATCCCGAAGCCAACGTCGACCCGGCGGCCCGCGAACGCTTCGCCGAGACGCGCACCGGGCTCCTGGTCGGCAAGGCGCTGGCCGATCGCTTCAAGTGGCAGGTCGGCGACCAGATCCCGCTGCTCTCCACGATTTTCCCGAACAGCGACGGCAGCAAGGTCTGGACCTTCGACATCGTCGGCATCATGGACAGCGAGGACGGGTTCATCGCCGGCAGTGCGTTCCTGCACTGGGAATACTTCGACGAGTCGACGCCTTATAACCAGGGGCAGGTCGGCTGGTACGTCAGCCGGATCGGCGACGTCGGGGCGGGCGACCGCATCGCCCGCGACATCGACGCGATCTCGCAGAACTCCGCGCACGAAACGAAGACCCAGACCGAGGCCGCGGCCACCGCGAACTGGATGAAGCAGATCGCCGATATCGCGCTCATCGTCACCTCGATCATGGGTGCGGTGTTCTTCACGCTGCTGCTGCTGACCGGCAACACCATGGCCCAGGCCGTGCGCGAGCGGACCTCGGAGCTGGCCGTGCTGAAGACCATCGGGTTCCCGGACCGGTCGGTACTGTTCATGGTGCTGGCCGAGTCGGTGGCGCTCATCCTGATCGGCGGCGTCATTGGTTTAGGGATTGCCGCGCTGCTCGGGCCGGGCGTGAACGCCGCCAGCGGCGGCGTCATCAACATGCCGCCGGTCAGTTGGTCGAGCTGGCTGCTCGGCCTCGGCATCATGGTGGCCATCGGGCTCATCGTCGGCGCGCTGCCGGCGCTCCGGGCGATGCGCCTCAACGTCGTCGACGCGCTGGCCGGGCGCTGAGGAGCATGGCGATGCAAAGGTTGAAATCATTCCTCCGGGGGACCGGACTGCTGCTCGTGGTGATTGCCGGCATCGCGGCCTGGCTCCTCATGCCGTGGGTCGCGGCGCTCGGCGTCGCTGCCGCGCTCGCGCTCTGGATGTGGCTGACCCGGCGCGGCCGGCAGGCGCGCTCGGTGGCCGAAGTGGGCCTGAGCACCTTGCCGCAACGGCTCGGGTCCTCGCTGGTGATTGTCATCGGGATCGCCGGCGTAGTCGGGGTGCTGGTGGCGCTGCTCGCCATGGCCGAGGGCTACCGGACGACCCTGCGGCGGAGCGGCAGCACGGATACCGCGATCGTCCTGCGCGGCGGCTCGGCCGCCGAGGCCATGTCGGTGCTGGCCAACGAGGACGTCACCGTGATCGGCGACACCGCGGGGATCGCCCGCGACGCGGATGGCGAGCCGCTCGTCTCGCCGGAGCTGGTGGTCGCCGCCAACCTGGCCGTAAAGGGCGGCGGGCCGGACGACCTCGGCAGCGTGCAGTTCCGCGGGGTCGGCCCGCAGGCATTTGCGGTGCGGCCGAACGTCGAGCTGGTCGCCGGCCGCCGCTTCACGCCCGGCTTGCGCGAGCTGATCGCCGGCACCGGGGCGCAGCGCCAGTTTGCGGGTCTCGAGGTGGGCAACGAGATCAAGCTCGGCAGCCAGGTCTGGACCGTCGTCGGGATCTTCGAATCGGGCGATGCGATGGCCTCGGAGGTCTGGGCCGATGCCGCGACCGTGGCTTCGGCTTACCGCCGCGGCAGCAGCCGCACCTCGGTTTTTGCCAGGCTGACCGATGCCGGTGCGTTCGACGCCTTCAAGGCCGCGCTCGCCGGCGACCCGCGGCTCAGCGTCGACACCATGACCACGCTGGAGTACTTCGAGAAGCAGTCGTCGCAGATGACCACCATCCTGCGGGTGGTCGGCAAGGTGGTCGGCGGCATCATGGCGATCGGCGCCTTGTTCGGCGCCCTGAACTGCATGTTCGCCGCCGTCGCCGCGCGGGCGAGGGAGATCGCCACGCTGCGCGCCATCGGCTTTCGCGGCCTGCCGGTGGTGGTTGCCGTGATGCTGGAGACGATGCTGCTGGCGCTGGCCGGCGGCGTCATCGGCGGTCTGGTCGCCTGGCTTGCCTTCAACGGCTTCACCGCCTCGACCATTGCCGGCGGCGTGGGGCAGCTCACGTTCCATTTCCAGGTGACGCCGGAGCTGCTGTGGACCGGCATCAAGTGGGCGCTCGCCATCGGCTTCGTCGGCGGCCTGTATCCCGCCGTGCGGGCGGCCCGGCTGCCAGTGACGACGGCGCTGCGGGAGTCGTGACGGCCGACGCCTGCTCCGTTGAGACAAGCTGCGACGGATCGAGCTCCTGCGCCTGTTCGAGCGCAGTGCGATCCATCGCAGTCGGCTTCCGTTATGATCGTCTGTCGATCCTCCGCGCGGATTCACGATGCAGCAGTTCCGGGACCTGGACAGCGGGAGGCCGTCATGGCCGGGGTAACCGTCTTTGGCGGGACGGGGTTCCTCGGCCGTGAAATCGTGCGTGCGGTGTCCGCCGGGGGATTCGACACGCGCATCGCGACGCGGCATGCGCCGCGGGAAAGCCGGGAAGGCGCGAACGGGCGAGTAACTCACGTCATCGCCGATGTGAACGACGCGGGCTCGGTGCAGCGTGCCGTCGAAGGCGCCTTCGCCGTCGTCAACGCGGTCTCGCTGTACGTGGAAAAGGGCGGGGTGAGCTTCGAGGACGTGCATGTGGACGGTGCCCGGCGCATCGCCCGCTGCGCCGGTGAGGCGGGCGCGGAGGTCCTGGTGCACGTCTCCGGCGTCGGCTCGGAGCTGGCGTCGCCATCCGCTTTCGTCCGCGCCCGGGCGCGAGGCGAGGAGGCCGTTCGCGCGGCATTCGGGGAAGCCGTCGTCACGCGTCCGTGTGTCATGTTCGGGCGCCACGACAGCTTTCTCAGTGCAGTCGAGATGGCGACGCGCTTGCCGGTCGTGCCGCTCTTCGGGCGCGGTGAGACGCGGCTGCAGCCGGCGTTCGTGAAAGACGTGGCCGCCGCCGTGGCGAAAGTTATCGCCGAACCGGCGCGGCGAGCGCGCGTCTTCGAGCTCGGCGGCGCCGAGGTGCTGACCTACCGCGAGGTCGTGGAAGCCGTCATGGCGCATCTCGGGCGGCGCCGGGTGCTGGTACCGGTACCGTTCGCCGCCTGGAAGGGATTGGCCGCCGCGCTGGAGCGGCTGCCGTCGCCGCCGCTGACGCGCGACCAGGTCGTCCTGATGGAGAGCGACAACGTGGTGACCGGGCGCACGGCGGCTTTTTCCGGCCTGGGAATCGGGCCGGCCGGGCTTTCAGCGATGCTGCGTGAGTGCCTGGCTCCCCGGCGCTAGTGTCCTGTCCCGTAAATAACTATGCTATTTCGGTCGCGGATTTTCGTGTCTGGCAAGGCGCGGCGACGAGTAATAGCACCGCTATTGCGAGGAGTCGCAACGCCGCCAGACGCGAAAAGACGCAGCGAAATGGCGTAGTTATTTGCGGGACAGGACACTAGGTTGCTGGCCGACCTTCCGTGGAAACTCCGCGGAAACGTTTGTTGAATGGGATGCATTCGCAACAACGCTCCCGTGCGACGTAAACTCCCCCTTTTTTCGGGAGCTGTAATGAAAACAGTGTTCGAGCCGCCGGCGCCGGTCACGGCCGCCGTCAAGGGCAGCGACCTGGCGTTCCCCGTGCACCGCATCTATTGCGTCGGGCGGAACTACGCCGCGCACGCGCGCGAGATGGGCGCGGATCCCGAGCGCGAGCCGCCGTTCTTTTTCAGCAAGCCTGCCGATGCGCTCGTGCCGAACGGCGCCACGATTCCGTATCCGCCCCGCACGGCCAACCTGCACCACGAGATCGAGCTCGTGGTGGCCATCGGCAAGGCCGGGCGGAACATCGCCGCCGCTGCCGCCGAGGCTCACGTGTTCGGCTACGCGGTGGGCATCGACCTCACCCGCCGCGACCTGCAGCAGGCAGCGAAGGAGCAGGGCAGGCCCTGGGACACCGCCAAGGGCTTCGACCGATCGGCGCCGATGACGGACGTGTTCCCGGCCGAGGGCTTCGGCCACCCCCGCCGCGGCGCGATCCGGCTCGCGGTGGACGGCGACCTGCGTCAGCAGGCCGACATCGCGGACCTCACCTGGAGCGTCCCGGAGATCATCGCGGAGCTTTCCACCCTGTTCGAGCTGCAGCCGGGCGACCTCATTTTCACGGGCACACCCGCCGGCGTCGGTCCGGTCGAGCCCGGCCAGACCCTGGTCGGCTACATCGAGGGACTGGAGGAGCTGAGGACGACCATCGAAAGCGCTCCGTGAGATCCCTGCCGACTGAAGGCTGTCAGTCCGCGTTCTCCCGGTAGCTCGACTGCACGAACTCCGCCAGCGCCGCCTTGAACTTCGCGAGCGACGGCTCGTGCACGTACATCATGTGGCCGGATTCGAAATACTTCATCTCGATGTTGTCGCGCAGCTCCGGCGTCAGGTTCATGTGGCCCAGCACGTACTCGGTCGCGAACATCGGTGTCGCCAGGTCGAAGTAGCCCTGCAGCACGAGGATCTGCATCGCGGGGTTCTTCTTCATGGCGTATTCGAGATCGATGGCCGTGTTTGGAAACGGCAGCTCGAAGCCTTCCATGTCCGGCTGGATGTGGCTCCAGTCCCACTGGGTAAAGAAGCCGCCCGACACGACGTACTTTCCGGTGGCTTCGACCCCGAGGTCGTCGTGGTAATAGTCCATGAACGCGGCGAGGTAGGAGGGGCCGATCGCGGTCATGAACGGATCGTCGGGCGCGGATTCCGCGAGCGCGTTGAGGGTCGGGCCGGAAAACCGCGAATCGACGCGCCCGACGGTAATGCCGTGCTCGCGCAGCAGTTGCTGCGTGAAATGACCCTCGTCGATGCGCAGGTTGGCGCGATCCCAGTACTCCTCGCTCAGCCCGGTATAGCGTGACAGCCCCGCGAGGACCGAACGCCGCTCCGCCTCGCCGAGCCTGGACCCGGCGAGCAGCGCCGGCGCGTACTCCTTGATGGCAAACTGCTTGACCTCCTCGAGAAAAGCCTCGAGGTCCTCCGGCTTCTCGTCCAGCGCATCGTGGTACCAGGCGGTCGCGGCATAGCTCGGCAGGTACAGCACGTGCGGCAGGTCGACCCCGAGACCGGCGAAGCCGGTGGTCATTTCCATGAACGGCGAGACGAGCACGATCCCGTTCAGCGCCATGTTGTACCGGTTGAGCAGCTCGTAGGTGACGCCGCCGGTGCGCATGCCGCCGTAGCTCTCGCCCAGCACGTACTTCGGCGACGCCCAGCGGCCGTTCTCGGTCACGTACTTCACGATGAACGCGGAAACGGAGCGAATGTCCTGGTCGACGCCCCAGAAGTCGGTGTTCTCGGCCTTGCCGACCGCCTTCGAAAAACCCGTGCCGACGGGGTCGATCATGACCAGGTCCGCCACGTCGAGGACGCTGTACTCGTTGGTGACGCGCTCGAACGGCCCGGCGGGACTGAAGCCGACGTCCTCGACCACCGCGCGCTGCGGTCCGAGCGCGCCCATGTGCAGCCAGATCGACGCGGAGCCGGGGCCGCCGTTGTAGGCGAACATCAACGGCCGTAATCTCTGGTCGTCGACGTCGGCGACGTACGCCGTGTAGCCGATCAGGGCGCGCGGCTCGTCCTTCTCGTTCTTCATCAGCATGGTGCCGGCGGTGGCCGTGTACGAAATCGTTCGATCGCCGATGCGGATCTCGTGCGAGGTGACGGAGACCTTGGCTTCCGGAGCGGGTTGCTCCTTCTCCTGGCTGTCGTGGCCGTTGGCGTGGTCGTGCTCGTGCGCGAATGCGATCGAACCCGGGAAGGCGATCAGCATCATCAGCGCGATCCGGTGCAGCATCTGGCAGCTCCTTCTTTTTATGTGTATCGAACGGCGCGCGCGGGCGCGGGCCGCGCCGGCATACTACCTGCGAATACGGCTCGCGTCAGGTCACAATCGGGCCTGGTCGATGGCCAGTATGGATTCCGCCAGCACTGACGCGCCTTGCGCCATGTCCCCGGCCGAGGTGAACTCGCTCGGCGCATGGCTGATCCCGCCGCGGCTCGGCACGAAAATCATGCCGGTGGGCGCGATGCGCGCCATGTCCTGCGCGTCGTGGCCGGCACCGCTCGGCAGGTGCAGGTACGAGTACCCGAGCGCCTCGGCTTGCGCCGCGATGATGGCCTGGATGCGCTCGTCGGTCAGCGCCGGCACGGCGGCCACGTCGAGGTGGCGCAGGCTGATCTTCGTGCCGGTGTCCTCGGCGATGGCCGCGGCGCGTTCCTGGATCTGCGCGAACAGCCGCTGGATCTTCCCGGATGAGAGATCGCGGAGCTCGAGGCTGAGCACCGCCCTCCCCGGAATGACGTTCGGCGCGCCGGGTTCCGCTATGAACTTGCCGACCGTCCCGACCTGCGCGCCTTCCTCGGCGGTGACGACCTCGTTGACCGCGAGCGCAAACCGCGCACCGGCGAGCACGGCATCCCGCCGGCCGTGCATCGGCGTCGTGCCCGCGTGGTTCGCAAACCCCTCGATCACGACCTCCCACCATTCGATCCCGACGATGCCCTCGACGACGCCGATGTCGATGTCCCGGTCGTCCAGCGTGCCGCCCTGCTCGATGTGCAGCTCGAGGAAGGCCTTGACGTCGCCTTTTTCGTGGGCGGCTTCATCGAGGCGCGCCGGATCGCCGCCGAGATAGCGGATGCCTTCGCGAATGGTCTTGCCGCTGTGGCTGACCACGTCCAGCGCCTCCTCGCCCAGGTCGCCGATGAAAGCCCGGCTGCCGGTGAGGCCGCCTTCCTCGTCCGTGAACACGATCATCTGGAGCGGATGATCCGTGACGATAGCGTGCTCGTTCAGCAGCTCCATCACTTCCAGCGCGCCGACGGATCCGACGACGCCGTCGTAGGCGCCGCCGTTCGGCACGGTATCGAGATGCGAGCCGAACATGATCGGCGGCCGCTCGTCATAGCGGCCTGCCCGCCGCCCGATCAGGTTGCCGGCCGTGTCGATCCGCACCTCGAGCCCCGCATCGCGCATGAGCCCGGCGAAGAACTTGCGCGCCGCGAGATCGTGCTCGCTGAACGCGACCCGGTCCGAACCGCCGTCCTCGTTCAGCCCGTACTGCGACAGCGCCTCGATGCGCGCTTGCATCCTGTCCGCGTTCGCGTGCAGCGGCGAGCGAGCATCGCCGGGCGGCGCGGCGGCCGCCGAAGCCGCCAGAAAGGCGCCGAGTGCGCCGAGAAAAATCCCGCTTCGCCAAAGACTTTTGCATCGCCGCACGGTCGTTCCCCCGTTTCCCAGACCCGCAATATACACGGGCTCGCGGCTCAGCTCGCCCGCGCACTTGATCCAGGTCAGGGCAGTCCCGGCGCGCGGGCATTACCGTGCGCGCCGGTAGTCACGGATGGCGTTTTGAGGACGCACCATGAAGTTGAAAATCATGGCATTACTGCTGGTATTGGCCGCGGCGGCGGGCTCCGCCGTGTTGATGGCCGCGGGCAACGCGCGCCCCGAGACGGACGTCACGCCGGTGCCGGACGTCACCTTTACCCTGCGCACGGAAATCGGCGAGGGCAAGCTGGTCTTCGTCGGCCAATCGGGCCGCATCAAGGACCAGGTCAACCCCGAGCTGCGGGTCGCGGTCGGCCAGGTCGTGCAGGTCACCGTGGTGAACGGCGACGGCGCGGTGCACGACATCGCGATACCCGATTACGGCACGCAGTCGGACCAGGTCGCGGGAGCGGGTGCGGCGGCGACGATCGTCTTTCGCGCCACCCGGGCGGGGCAATTCGAATACCTCTGCACGCTGCCCGGCCACAAGGCGGCGGGCATGGTCGGCAACCTGGTGGTCGGCGACCCTGTGGCGGCAAAGGCCTCCACGGCGGTCGACGTCGCGCAGGACCCGCATGCCGTCGGCAAGCCGGTGGGCGATCGCGCACCGAAGCACGTCACGGTCGACCTGCGCACCACCGAGCTGGAGGGCAAGCTGTCGAACGGCGGCAGCACCTACCGCTACTGGACGTTCGGGAACAAGGTCCCGGGCCCGTTCCTGCGCGTGCGCCAGGGCGACACGGTCACGGTGAACCTGACGAACGATCCGGCGAGCATCAACATCCATTCGATCGACTTCCACGCGGTCACGGGGCCCGGCGGCGGTGCGGCCGTGACCCAGGTGGCGCCGGGCGAGACGAAGAGCTTCACGTTCACGGCGAAGAGCCCCGGACTGTACGTCTACCACTGCGCCACGCCGATGGTCGCGCAGCACATCTCGAACGGGATGTACGGGCTGGTCCTCATCGAGCCGGAGGGCGGCCTGCCGCCGGTGGATCGCGAGTTCTACGTCATGCAGGGCGAGCTGTACACCGCGCAGAAGCACGGCTCCCGCGGCCTGCAGGAGTTCTCGCTGGACAAGCTGCTCGACGAGCGGCCGGAGCACCTCATGTTCAACGGCACCATGCACGCGTTGACGGACACTTACCGCATGGAAGCCAATGTGGGCGAGACGGTGCGGATCTACTTCGGGGTGGGCGGGCCGAACCTCGCTTCGAGCTTGCACGTGATCGGGGAGATTTTCGACCGGGTCTACGCGCTCGCGTCGCTGACGAGCCCGCCGCTGAAGGACGTGCAGACCACGCTCGTGCCGCCCGGCGGGGCGGCCATGGTGGAGTTCCAGGTGGACTATCCGGGCCGGTACGTCCTGGTGGATCATTCGCTGTCGCGGCTCGAGAAAGGACTGGCCGGCTTCCTGGTCGTGAAGGGCGCGGCCGATCCGCAGGTGTTCCGGAGCGACGAGGCGGTCGACCACGCCTCGGGGCACTAAGGGGCGGGACGCGGGGGCGGCCTCGGTTCGACCCTGTTGACAGGGTTCCACAATTGAGATAATTTCTCTCAAATATGGAATCCGTCAAGAACAACGCGCTCGCTGCCTTCCGCCTGCTGTTCCGTCCCGTGGCGCGGGTGCTGCTGCGTGACGGCATCAACTGGCGGGAGCTGGCCGCCACGGCCAAAGCGACCTACGTGGAGGTGGCGACGGACAGCTTCGGCATCCGCGGGCGGCCGACCAACGTCTCGCGGGTGGCCATCCTCACCGGCCTGACCCGGCGCGAGGTGAGCCGGCTGCGGGACGAGTCGGGGCAGGGCGGCCATGGCAACTTCACCGGCATGAACCGCGCCACCCGCGTGCTCTCCGGCTGGCACCAGGATGCGGACTTCACCGGCGCGCAGGGCGGCCCTTTGCCGCTGCCGCTCGGCGGCAACGGTCCGTCGTTCGAAACGCTCTGCGCGCGCTACGCCCCGGACGTGCCGGCCACGACCATGCTGAAAGAGCTGCGCCACGTCGGCGCCGTCGAGGAGCAGGCGGGCGGGCTGCTGGTCGCGCGCACGCGTTATTACATGCCGGCGCGCATGGATCCCGAACAGATCCTGCGCTCGGGCAGCGTCCTCGCCGACCTCGGCAACACCGTCGATCACAACCTGCGCCGGGGCGAGGGCGAACCCACCCGCTTCGAGCGGCGCGCGAGCAATACCCGCATCCCGGAGCGGTCCATTCCCGAATTCCGCGAGTTCATCGAACGGGAGGGCCAGGCCTTCCTTGAACGAGTGGACGCGTGGTTGTCGAAACACGAGCAGGCGGAGGACGGCGACACACCGGTCGTCCGGCTGGGGCTCGGCACTTACTGGATAGAAGACCGGATCACCGAGAGGAAACCGTCATGAAACGCATTGGAACGACCTTGGGGTTAGTCGCCTTCCTCGCTGCCGCTTGCGGCGGCGGCTCCGACGGCACCGTTGCGGGTATCGACGCCGGCGGCAGCCCGGATCCCGTCGCCACGAACGTGGTGTCGAGCGGCGCGATCACGGGCTTCGGCAGCATCGTCGTGAACGACGTGCACTACGACACCAGCAACGCGGAAATCGTGGTCGACGGCACGGTCGCGACGCAGGATGCCCTCGCGGTCGGCGACGTCGTCGTCATCCAGGGGACGTTGTCGGATGACGGCACCACGGGCACCGCCTCGAACGTGACGTTCGACGACGCGGTCGAGGGACCGATCTCGGCCATCGACCTGGCGGCGAGCACGCTGACCGTCCTGGGCCAGCTCGTGCACGTCGATGCCGACACCTCGTTTGACGACCGCATCAGCCCGGCATCGCTCGAAGGGCTCACGGTCGGCGACATCGTGGAAGTCACCGGCTTCCTGCTCGCCGACGGCAGCATCGGCGCCACACGGATCGAGCCGAAAGCCGCGGGCGAGGAGTTCGAGGTGACGGGCCAGGTCGCCAATCTGGATGCCGGCGCGCTGGCCTTCACCCTCGGCGGCCTGACCGTGGACTACAGCGCGGCGCAGCTCGACGACTTTCCCGCGGGCGCGCCGGAGAACGGCCAGCTCGTCGAGGCGAAGGGCACGGAGCTCGGCACGGCCGGGGAACTGCTCGCGACCCGCGTCGAGTTCAAGGGCGACGACCGGCCGGGTGCTGCCGGCGACCGGATCGAAGTCGAGGGCTTCATCACGCGCTTCGTTTCCGCCACCGACTTCGACGTCGAAGGCGTGCCGGTGACCACGGATTCCGGAACGGTGTACGAGAACGGCAGCAGCGCCGATCTCGCGCTCAACCACAAGGTCGAGGTCGAAGGCGTGCTGGACGACTCGGGCACTATCGTCGCGGATGAGGTCGAGCTGAAGCAGGCAGGCTTTATCCGCATCGCATCGACCGTCGAGAGCATCGGGTCGGACCGGCTCACGGTGCTCGGCATCGAGGTGCGCGTCGACACGTCGACCCGCATGGAGGACAAGACGGATGCCGAGGTCGAGCCGTTCACGCTGGCGAATCTCGCGGTCGGCGACTTCGTCGAGGTGCGCGGGTTCGAGGATGAGGAGGGCGTCAAGGCGACGCTGCTCGAGCGCGAGGACCCGGACGACGAGGTCGAGTTGCGCGGCTTCGTCGAGTCCGCGAGCTCCCCGGACTTCGTCGTCCTGGGCGTGACGATCCGTACGGATGCCGGAACGGTGTTCCGCGACGTGAACGACGCGGTGATCGACGGCCCGACGTTCTTCGGCCAGGCCGAAGGCCATCTCGTGGAGGCCGACGGCACTCTCGCCAACGGCATCATCACCGCCGAGGAGGTCGAGCTGGAAGATTGACCGGCGGCGGCCCGGGCGGCGGCACGAATCCCGCCGCCGCGGTCGCCCGTGGGACGGGCTCCTACGGTGCGGGATCGAATGTAGGAGCCCGTCTCACGGGCGACCCGGCGTGCGGGCCGGCTGTCGCCGGTTCAGGAGCTCCGTGAGCTCGCCGTGCTTGACCGGCTTGACCATGTGGTGATCGAAACCGGCTTCCTTCGATTTGCGGCGATCTTCGGGCTGCCCCCAGCCGCTCAACGCAATCACCAGGATGTCCCGGCCCCAGGCTTCCTTCCGGATGCGGCGGCAGACCTCGTAGCCGTCCAGCGTCGGCAGGCCGATATCCAGCAGCAGCACCTCCGGCCGGAATTCGCGCGCCGCGTCGATCGCCTCCGGCCCGTCGTACGCTTCATGGACGGTATTGCCGGACATCTGCAGCAGCATGGCGAGCGAGGCCGCGGAATCGTGATTGTCGTCGACCACCAGGATGCGATGCCCGCCGCCGTCCGCCGGCTCCTCTGCCTCCTCCGGCGGCGCGGCATCCGCCTCGCCGTCCGCCGTGGCGGGCAGGCGCACCACGAACCGGCTGCCCTTGCCGGGACCGTCGCTGCTCGCCTGGACCGTGCCGCCGTGCATCGCCACCAGGCGGGCCACGAGCGTCAGGCCGATGCCGAGTCCGGTCGGCGACTGCGCCTCGCCGTTCGGCACCTGCGCGAACAGGTCGAAGATCGAACGAAGCTGGTCGGGCGGGATGCCGACCCCCGTGTCCGAGACGGTGACGACCACGCTGCCGTCCTGCCGCTCGGCGCCGAGCACGATGCGCCCACCGCGCTCGGTGAACTTGCTCGCGTTGATCAGCAGGTTGCCGAACACCTGGACCAGGCGCACCGGGTCCGCTTCCAGCCACACCGGCTCGTCGGGCGCGGACACTTCCAGCGACAGCCCGGCCGTCTCGATCAGCGGCGCGACCATCTCGGTGGCCTGGTGCAGTGCCGCGGCCAGTTCCACCCGCTTGAGGTGGAGCTGGAGCTGCCCGCGCGTGATGCGGGCGACGTCGAGCAGGTCGTCCACGAGCTGCACGAGCTGGCCCAGTTGGCGTTCCATCGTCTCCTTCACCATATGCAGGACCCGGGCGTCCCCGTGCGAATGCTTGATGAGCTCCAGCCCGTTGGCGAGCGGCGCGAGCGGGTCGCGCAGCTCGTGCGCCAGCACGGCCAGGAACTCGTCCTTGCGCCGGTCGCTTTCGCGCATCGCCTCGATATGCCGCAGGCGCTGCAGGGCGGAAGTGGCGTAGTGCGCCAGCGTGCCGAGGAAATCCTGCTCGTCAGGCGCGAACGCGTCTTTGCCGCGGCTCGCGAAACAAAGGGTGCCGAACCGTTGATCGTCGGCTTGCAAGGGATAGCAGGCGCAGGTCCGGATGCCGGCGGCGCGGAGCGAGGCCGTCTCCGTATCGTCCGCCTGCCGGATGCCGGCGAGCTGCAGCGGCTCGTCGGTTGCGAGGCACCCGGTCTCGCCGGCCGCGAGCAGCGACGCGACCGCGTCCTCCGGCAGGCCGGCGAGGGCCGTGAGCCGCGGCGGCGCGCCCGCGCGGCCGATCGTGATTGTGAAGCAGGCGTCGGCGCCAAGCGGCTCGGCGACCAGCTCCCGGAGACCCTGTACGAGCTCCTGCGGATCCGCCGCTTTCAGCAGGTGCTGCGCCGCCTCGGAGAGCAGCCGCAGCAGGCGTTCCGCGCGCCGCCGTGCTTCGGCGTCCTCCCACACCCTGAGCGCGTGGCGTATGGCGGTTTCCAGCCGCTCCGGCGTGAGCGAGCCTTTCGGCAGGTAGTCGGCCGCGCCGGTCTTCATCAGCTCGACCGCAATGTGTTCGTCGCCGCGCCCCGTGAAGATCACGACGGGTGTGCGTGGCGCTGCCTGCTGGAGCTCCCGCAGCGCGGCCATGCTGTCCTCGCCCGGCAGGTAATAATCGAGCAGGATGCAGTCGTAGTCGCCGCCCGCGGCTTCCTCGATCGCCGCGGCGGCCGAGGCCGCCTGGTGCGGCCGCACGTCCAGCGTGGATTGCTGCAGGCAGCGGCGCACGGCGAGCCGGTCCAGCTCGTCGTCGTCGACGACGAGGATCTTGAGCGGCTGCTGCCTCGACAGGATCATCAGCGAGTGGGGTCCACTAGGGCAGCTCGACGAGCGACCAGTACTTGTTGAGCGCGACCATCAGGTCGCAGAAATTCAGGAAGGTGACCGGCTTCACCAGGTAACCGGCGACGTTGAGGTCATACGCTTTCACCTTGTCCTGGTCGTCGTTCGAGGTGGTGAGCACGACTACCGGCAGGGACGCGAGCTCCGGGTCCTTGCGTACTTCCTGCAGGAACTCGATGCCGTTCATGCGCGGCATGTTGAGGTCGAGCAGCACGATCCGGCGGCCCTTCGGCAGGCCGTCCCCGCGCAGCATTTCCAGCGCCTCGATGCCGTCGTTTGCCACGAACAGCGGGTTCGAGATGTGGTTCTGCCGGAACGCCCGCTTGACGGTCATCACGTCGACTTCGTCGTCCTCGACGAGCAGGATGTTGAGTTGCTCGTTCACGCGGTGGCTCCTTGCAGCTTCTTTTTCGGCCAGGTAAAGCAGAAGGTGGCGCCGCGGCCCGGTGCCGATTCGAGCGCTACCTGCCCGCCGCGGCTTTCGACGATCTTCTGGACGAGGGCAAGGCCGACGCCCGTCCCTTCGATCTTGTCGCGCGCGGCGAGGGTCTGGAAGATGCGCCAGATACGCTGGTGAAATTCCGGGCTGATGCCCGGGCCGTTGTCGCGCACGCTGAACTCGAAAGCATCGCCGGTATCGCGCCAGCCGATGTCGACCTCGGGGTGGTCCGTGGCCTTGCCGCTGTACTTGATGGCATTCGCGATGAGATTCATGAACACCTGTTGCAGCGGGATGCGCTCCGCCATCATCGTCGGCATATTATCGGCGACGCGCACGGTCACGTTAGCGGGCGGAGCGATCAGCTCGATCGATTCGGCAAGGAGCTCGCCTGTGTCGACGGGTTCCGGCGCGCTCGCGTGCCGTCCGGCGCGGGAGTAGGCGAGGATGCCGTCGATGAGCGCTTCCATCCGGTGCACGCGTCCCTGCAGCAGGGCGAGGTGCTCGCTGGAGTCGCCCGCGAGCTGCCCGGCCAGATCGTCCTGGATCCACTGCGCCAGGTTGGCGATGCCCCGGAGCGGCGCCTTCAGGTCGTGCGAGGCGACATAGGCGAACTGGTCGAGGTCGCGATAGGCCGCGCTGACCGCCGACGTCGCGCGTTCGGCGGCCTTGCGGGCGGCCTCGGCTTCCGCCAGCGCGGCGTGCAGTTCCCCGTTGGCTTCGCGCAAACGGATGTTGAGCCTTTCCAGTTCCTGTTCCCGCCGCTGCGATTCGCGGTGGGCGGCCTCTTTGGCCGCGAGCTGCCGGGCCTGCTCCTCGGCGGCGCGCCGGTCCGTCAGGTCGCGCGTGACCTTGGCGTAGCCGACCAGCTTGCCGTTTGCATCGCGCAGCGCCGTGATGACCACGTTGGCCCAGAAACGCGAGCCGTCCTTGCGCACGCGCCAGTTTTCGTCCTCGAAGCGCCCCTCGCGCGCCGCGACTTCGAGCTCGTAGGCCGGGAAGCCGGACTCCACGGCTTCCCTCGGGTAGAACGTCTCGAAGGACCGGCCGAGGATGTCGTCGGCGGTGTAGCCCTTGATGCGCTCGGCGCCTTCGTTCCAGCTCGTCACGCGGCCGTGCGGGTCGAGCAGGAGGATCGCGTAATCCTTGACGCTCTGCACGAGTAGCTGGAAGCGCAGCTCGCTGTCGTAGGCGGCAGGCGCCGCTTTGGCCGTATGGGTCATGGGCTGGGATCGAGTGGCGAAACCCGGGGTGAATTGGAATTATAGGAGCCGTCGGAGCCGGCCGCCGGAAGCGGCGATGGATGCGGTCGGGGTCACCGCGGCAGGTGTGCAAATTATAAGCGCAACCGGCGCGAAAAGTCCCGCCCCGGAAGCCGCCGGTGTAGGAATTTCAAGCGGCGGTAATTTATGCCTATCGGGGCCGTGTCAGCCGGGCAGCGGCTGCTCCCCTTCGGTGGCCTGGCGGCCGCGGCCGTTGCCGTTGCCGGAGATCCGCTGTTCCGGCAGCGGCTCGCGCGTGCCGCGCGGCATGATCCGGCCGTGCTCCGCGGCATCCCGCGGCACCTTGCCGGTCTCGAGATAGCTCTTCATGCGCAGCAGGTCGTCGTCCATGCGGCGCTTCGGGTCGGCGCCCAACAGCCAGGCAATGGCGTGGCCGACCGCGCCGATGACCGGGTTGTAGAGCATCTTGACGTCCACCGTGGTCGTACCGTCGCCGTTGTCCTGGAAGCGCACGCGGCCGGCGTTCTGCACGAGCGAGCCGCCTTCGGTGCGCCAGCCGAGGAGGCGGTTCTCCTCGCGCGCGGAGACGACCGAATCAAATTCGAACTCCGTGCCGGTCGGGCCCTTGATCGTCCAGCGCCAGCGCTCCTTGCCCTCGGCCGTCTCGATCCGGCGCACGTGCCGCACGTGCCGCATGAAGCGCGGGAAGTTCTCGAAATCGTCCCAGAGCTCGAATACCTTGTCCACGGGCGCGTTGATGCGGAGGCTCTTCTGGACGTCCACCGCGTGGCGCGGCACCCCGGCGCCGAGCAGCCGGCGAAGCTGCAGGTTCGTCAGCGCGCGCGTGAGCAGCAGGAGGCCCGCCGTGCCGAACAGCGTGCCGATGAAGCTGCGGCTGCCGAAACCATAGAATGCCGCGAGCACGCCGCCCAGCCCGCCGGCCGCACGGGCGGTGGGCGACCAGTTCTCCTGCATGAAGGTCGCGCGGTTGCCCGTCCGCTGCGGCGGGTTGCCCTGCAGCGCCGGCAGGCTGCCGGCATCGGCATGCACGTCGAGCTCGTTCCGGAGGTCCCGCACACCGGCAACGCCGAGGATGGAGTCGATGAGCAGCGGCGCCTCATCCGCGAGGATCGGCCCGGAGAGCGTGACGACCCCGTCCGATGCCTGGACCTCGACGGCATGCGGGTGCGTGACGAGCCGGCCGAGGCAGGCGCGCACGCGCTCCACGAGCACCGCGTCATCCGGCTGCCCGGCGGTCAGCAGCGAGCGCAGCCGCGCGCCCAGTCCGATCGCCCGATTGCGGGTGTCGCGGCCGATGACGTTGGTCCCGTGGCTCGCCGTGTGGCCGGCGTGCACGAGCTGGTCCCTGACCAGCGCCCGCCGGTAGCGGCCCCGCGCCGGGTCGAAGTAGTACATCGCCGCCGCGCCGAGCCCGGTCGAGAACAGCACCACAGTTCCTTTTCTCATTTGGCTTGCCTCGCGTCAGAAGGGGGGAATCGTTCTTCAACGAGAGCAAGACTCGTGCCAGCAGGGCGCGGTAGGAGCGAGCAAAAAAAGCGGCGGGCCGGAAGCCCGCCGCTTTGCACCTGCTGCCGCTTGCGTTACGGCGTGAAGGTGATGGTAGTGCCTTCGAGGTCGTTCGGCGTCGCGAACTCGAACTCCTCGTACGTCGTGCCGGAGGCCGGCCAGCTCGGCGACGAGGACAGGTCGCTCGGGCCCGGGTCGGCGGCGCCGCCGCCTTGCGTGACGCCGACGACGTTATCGTCCGAGCTGATGCTGCCGTAGGTGTAGACGACCGTGCCGTCGGGATGCAGCGTCACCGAGAACGTATTACTGCCGGTGCTGATGAACTCCGGCACCCCCTCGAAGCTGACGGTCCACGAGGAGGCATCGGCCTCGAGGCTGACCAGGCCGCCATTGTTCGGCGACAGGTCGTCCCAGAGCGCCGCGAGCCGCGGCTCGTCCTCCAGGAGCTCCGCGGCGCTCTCCGAGAAGTCGCTGCTGCCATCGCCGAACGTCAGGTTGCCGTTCGAGTTGACGAACACGCTGGTGTAGCTCGTGCCCTGGAAGGGGAACGAGAACGGCAGCGCCACTTCCACCGAGCTGTCGTCGCCGAGGTCCAGTATGGTGCCCTCGATGCTCGAGAGGTTGAGCACGTAACGCCCGCCGCTCCGACCGGCACCCGTGAACTCGTCGTCCGGGAACGTCGTGACGGCAACGTAGAAAGTGCCGTCCGCGAACACCGGGAACGCGAGGCGCGACAGGAGGCCCGCGCCGCCGTCGTCGTCGTCGGCCACCAGGTTCCCGTCCTGGTCGAACAGGCCGATGAGGCTGTCGAGCTCTCCGGCGACCACTTCCAGCAGGAGCGTCGTGCCGCCCGTGGCGTCGATCCGGTAGTAATCGATATCGGCGCCCTCAGGCTCGATCTCGGTGTACCGGCCAACCGATGCGCTGCTGAAGGGCAACGACAGGCTGCGAGCGTGCGCGATCGAGTCGTTCGGCCCGGCCCAGTTGTCATTGTAGTCGGTCGAACCGGTCAGGCGCACGCTGTCGCCGGACAGGTCGACGGCGTGGGCACCGTCGAACTCCTCGAACACCGCCGGCTGGTTGTGCAGGTTGATCCGTCCGTCCGGCGCGCCGAGGTCGGTCGCCGTTTCGAAACCGGAGGTGATCACGCCGCCGCAGGACAGTCCGGCAATGCCGTCTTCGGCCGAAACTGCGCCGTAATCGATGTCGATGTGGTCCGACGAGCGCAGCAGATTGACGGTGAAGGTGTTGGCTCCGCTGTTGATGAACTCCGGCACGCCGTCGAACGTCACCGAGAAGTGATTGCTGCTCTGGTCGAAGGTCACGACGCCGGCGGCGGAGGGATTGAGGTCATCCCACAGCATCGCGATGCGCGGCTGGTCGAGGAGGAACGCCGGAACGGACTCGAGGAAGCCGAAGAAGCCGTCCGGGGCGCCGAAGGTCAGGCTGCCGTTGGAATTGATGAACACCGAGTTGAACGACTGGCCGCAGATCTCATAGGTGAACGGCAGGGACAATTCGATGTTGTCCTCGTCACCGATGGGGAGCGGATCGCCCGGCCGCGGCGAGTTGAAGATCACGTCCACGCCGGTGGCCGGCGGGCTCACGTGCGCGAAGGAAGCCGGCGGGTCCGGGAGGTCGGTGTTGTTCGATTCGGTAGCCCCGCTGTAGTACTCCTCCGGTCCGGCAAGCGGCACGAGGGGCGGTGTGCTGAAGCCGCCCGCCAGGATGGTGTCCACGTAGACGCGGTAATTGGCGCCCGGCGTCAGGCCGAACAGCGTGTAGCTGCCCGTGACCGGGTCCGCCTGCGAGAAGCCTTCGGTGTAATCGCTGGAAATCGCGGACACGGCATCGACGAACGGGTCTGCCTCGTTGCGCGCGATGACGTTGACGCCGGTGAGTTTCGTGACCCCGTTGGCGGCGAGAATGGTGCCGCTGACGTTCGCGGTGGTCGCGGCGAAGCTCGGCTCGGGATAGAGCGCCGACACGGAGGCGACGTCGTCCCGCTCCAGCGAGTTCGTGCCGATGCCCGGTCCATAATAGAACGGGTACATCGTCTCGATGTAATCCCCTGCGAACGGATCCGTCGGGGGGAAGGGATTATCCGGCTGCGGGCCGGTCGTATCGCCGAGTCCGAGGAAAAGCTGGCCGTTGACCACGGTGTGTGCAAGGTTCGTGTAATGGCCGAACTCGTGCACCATGACGTCGGTGGCCGCGATGGCGTTCGTGAACGCGGGGCCGTTCAGGAAGGAGACGCCCTCGATGATCTGGCAGGTGAGCGTGTTGCCCCACTCCGGCCCCGCGAATCCCAGCACGCCCGAACCCGCGCCGAACAGGAAGTTGAAGATCTCGCCCGTGTCGTCGAACACGATCGCGGACAGGCCGTCCGGTGCCACGGGTTCGAGGAATGGGAAGAAGTTCGAAAAATCCACGTCGACCGGGAGTTGCCCGGCATTCACGTAAGTCACCGTGGCCGTCGGCACGTTGCCCCAGGCGTCGAACGAGGTTTGCACCTGGGTGACGGCCTCGGCGTTGGTGAGCGGCCCGAGGGGACCCTGGTCCGGGTTGAACGGGATGTTGGCCCCTCCGTCGGCCCAGAGGAACGGCGTGCCGGAGGCACAGTTCGCCAGCGGCCCGGCGGCAGAGGCAGTGCCGGCCAGGCACAGGGCGGCCGGGACGGCGAGTGTCGCGATCGTTTTGCGCATCTTGTTTTTCATCGCGGCGCCTCCTGGTTGGCGAGCGCAGCGCGGACGGCGCTGGCGAGGGTGCTGTAGGAGACCGGCCCGTTGAAGAGGCCGGCGTTGTTCAGCTCGTTCGCGGCGAGCTCTTCACGGTTGGGCGACAGGTAGATCTTGAAGGCGCCCTGGCCGAGGCCGACGGTCGTCGACAGGCCGCCCGCACTGGGCCGGGTGGTGAAGAGCAGGTATTCGTGGCCGACCCGCAGGTCCGGCAGGTCCGGCAGGGCGCTCAACCGGCGCATGCTGCCGACCGTGCCGTCGCGCTGTTTCAGGTCGCCGACCATGGTGACGGTAACCACCGTCTTGTCCTTGGCCGTCGGGAAGCTGCCCTTGAACTGCTCCTGGACGAGCAATTCGTAAGTGACGGTCGGGATGCTGCCGCCGCCGACGCTCACGCTGCCGGGCTCGACCGACACGACGCTGCCGCGGAACACGCGATCGGCGCGCGTGGCGAGGTCGTCCAGGGTCATCTTGAGCACGGTCGTGGCGTACGCAGGCAGGCACAGGCAAGCCGCAAGCATCGCGGCGGAGCATATCGCGGATATCTTCAGGCGCATTGCTGGAAACCCCTTCTTTTTGGTTGCTTCCGTGCGCTGGGTGTCGGTCGGCTCTCCCTCGCTGGCCGTGTTCGGCCTGGCTGCCACGAGCGGCTTTCGCTGATCTATCCGGCTCGAAGGCAGCAGTCGGTCCGGCGATGCCGGTCGGGAACGGTGCTTGCGAGCCGTGTTCGCAAACGGCGATCGAGCAGGACAGGATTCTCTTGTTCTTGCTTGTTCGCGAGCGGCTGGATTGTAATTTTTCTCAGCAGCCATTGGCAGGCTGCTTATTGCCTAAGGTAAGCAGCGGCCGGGAGCCGTGTCAAGCTTGCACGGCGCGCCCCGCGCGGCTGTCAGCCGCGGGCGATCGAGAAAACAAGTTGCCGATTAGGTCCTTCTGCGACGATCTTCGCCTCGTTTAGAGCCACCAGCACGTACAGGACGTTGAGGGCTACGAGGCTCGTGGGCGTGTGGGCGGTCCGTCGTGCGCGCGCCACGACGTCCTTTGCGGTCACGTGGCGATCGCCGGCGAAGCGCTCGCGGACGTAGTCGACCGCTTTCGCGTCCACGATGTTGAAGTAGCCGGCACCGGGCTTCGATTCGGCCCGGGCGAACGACATCACGAAATAGCCGCCCTCGGCTTCGAACACGTAGTAGGTCTGCCGGACGCCGCTGACCTCGCCGCGATAGACGAGGCCGGACTGCAGCTTGACGAGATTCTTCCTGGCTTGACGCTTCGAGACCATCGCGCGCGCCCCTTGTTATTGTTCGCGGTGCGTTATCTTCCCCTGCCGCCGCACTGCTGTCTATTCCCGCCTGCAGGAGCCCGCGGGGATGCGCACGATTACCGGTTCCGCTCCGCCAGCGCCGCCTGGATCTTCGCCGCCAGCGCATTCGCCTCGCGCCGGACGCGTTCGGTATCGATCGTCAGGATCTTGCCGTCGCGCATGAGGACCTGCCCGTCGACGATGGTCGTGGCGACGTCCTGCTCGTCCGCGACGTAGACGAGGTGCGAGATGACGTCGTAGGTCGGCACGAAGTGCACGTCGTCGAAGGACACCTGGATGAGGTCCGCGCGCATGCCGGGGGCGAGAGTGCCGACCTTGTCGCCGAGGCCGATCGCCTCGGCGCCGCCGCTGGTCGCCATGCGGAGGACGGTGCTGGCCGGCAGCACCGTCGGATCCATGCGATCCACTTTCTGCAGGAACGCGGCCAGCCGCATCTCCTCCCACATGTCGAGATCGTTGTTGCTGGCGGCACCGTCCGTGCCGAGGCCGACCAGGACGCCGGCGCGCAGCATCGCCGTGACCGGCGCAATGCCCGAGGCGATCTTCATGTTCGAGGTCGGGTTGTGGATGACGCCGACTTTGCGCTCGGCGAGGATCCCGATCTCCTCCTCGGTGGGCCAGACCACGTGCGCGCCGATCACTTTCGTGCCGTCGAAGAATCCGATCGAGTCCAGGAATTCGATCGACGTCGTGCCGTAGGTCTTCTTCGAGTATGCGACCTCGTAGGGCGACTCGGAGAGGTGGATGCTGATCGGCACGCCGGCCTGGTTTGCGGCCTGGCGCGTGGCGCGAAGCTGCTCCTCGTTCAGCGTGTAGTCGGAGTGCGGGCCGAAGATCGGCGTGATGCGGCTGTTCCTGCCTTTCCAGCGCTCGATGAACGCCAGCCCCTTTTCGATGGAATCGGCGGCGCCTTCGGCATCGGGGCTGCGCTGGCCGATCACGGTGGCCGAGACGTAGGCGCGCATGCCGCAGTCGGCGACGACCTGTGCGACCACATCCGGGAAATAGTACATATCGACGAAGGTGGTCGTGCCGCCGCGGATCATCTCCCAGCAGGCGAGCTCGGTGCCGATGCGCACGAACTCGGGATCGACGAATTCAACCTCGGCCGGGAAGATGTAATCGTTGAGCCAGGTCATCAGCTCGAGGTCGTCGGCGACCCCGCGCAGGAGGGTCATGGCGGCATGCGAATGGCCGTTGATCAGGCCCGGCATGACGATACGGTTCTCGCCTGCCAGGCGTTCGGCGGCCGCGTACTCGGCATCGATCCGGTCGGCCGGTCCGAGCGCGACGATCACCCCGTCGTCGATCGCCACCGCGCCGTCCGGGATGACCGTCATGCCGTCGTCCATCGTAATGACGTACCTCCCTTCGACCACGAGATCGATCGGCTCGCCATCCGTGTCCGCCGGCGGCGCCTGCGCTTCGGCAACAGGCGACGGCGGCGCGCAAGCCGCAACGACAAGCAGCAGGGCAAGAGCGGAATTCTTCACTGGGTCGGACCTTCGTAAGTTATTGTTGGTGAAATGATAACAGGCTTGGAAAAGGGGGTAATCGACCCTGGATTGCCCCATTTTGGTGGCGCAACCGGCCGGTTTGCCGCGCGATCGAAATGCTCGAAAACAGGGGCAAAATGGGTGGATCAGGGGCTGCCGGACGCGAATTTGTTAGCCGTTCTCATTGCAATTCAAGCTGTTGTGGTCGGTCCGACCCCGCAGGATGGCGGCCGAGATGAAGGTGATCAGGGCGCCGACGGGGAAGATCGCCAGGAAGGTCATCGGCAGGCGGAAGAGGGGGCTGGCATAGCGAGCTTTCAGGGCTTGCATGCGTTCGGTGACGGCCTGCAGTTCCGCGGCGGTGGCGCCTTCCGCCTGCTGGCTGGCGATGACACCGCGCGTGTAGGCGTCGATGAACGTGTAATCCGTCAGGGCGAGGTAGATTTCCCATACCGCGACGTAAACGATGCCAGCCACGGCGGCAATGCCGAGGCCGACCAGCATCGCCGTGCCGAAGGGGATGCAGCCGTCCAGGTGCTCGTCGCGATAACGCTTGATGCCGACGAAGATGAGGCTGAGCGCGATCAGCATGATGAGATAGCCGAGCCACTGCTGGCCCGGTGGGATGCCTTCGCCGCCCGATAACATGAGCCCCAGGATGACGCTCAATATCACCGCGAGGCCGGCACCGACGCCGTAGATCAGGATGATGCGTTGCACGGCTGGCCCGGGCGGGCAGGCAAAAAGAACGGGGTAACTGATTCGATCACACGGCACCTGGTCAGGGGGGGCAGTATATCGCACGCGATTATCCCGACTACTTTGAAAGGTGACCGGCAGCCGGCTTGACGGGCCGGCGCACGCAGTCGAGAATCGTTGGAGGCCGGGCAGGCCGGCGTTTCGCGCCGCGCGTCCTGTTGCGTCCCTTCCCTCCTACTCCTGCCGCATTCAGCACGCCTGACGAGGAAAGCCATGCTCTTCACCGAAACCATCCGCAAGAAACGCGACGGGCGCGAGCTGTCGCCGGAAGAGATCGATTTCTTCGTCCAGGGACTGGCGGACGGCAGCCTGCCCGCGGAGCAGGTCTCGGCGCTGGCGATGGCTATCGTCATCAACTCGATGACGCTCGCCGAGGTGAGCCGGCTGACGAGCGGGATGGCGCATTCCGGCACGGTCATCGACTGGTCCGGCCTGGAGCTTCCCGGACCGGTGGTCGACAAGCATTCGACCGGCGGCGTCGGCGACAAGGTGAGCTTCGTGCTGGCGCCGATTGCCGCCGCCTGCGGCTGCTTCGTGCCGATGATCTCCGGCCGCGGCCTGGGTCACACCGGCGGCACACTCGACAAGATCAGCAGCATCCCTGGTTACAACGCAATGCCGGACTTCGAGCTTTTCCGCCAGGTCGTGAAGGACACGGGTTGCGCCATCATCGGCCAGACGCCGCAGCTCGCGCCCGCGGATGGCCGCTTCTACGCGATCCGCGACGTGACCGGCACGGTCGAGTCCGTGCCGCTGATAACCGCATCCATCCTGTCGAAGAAGTTCGCGGCCGGCCTCGACGCGCTGGTCCTCGACATCAAGACGGGCAGCGGCGCTTTCATGACCACCGTGGAGCACGCGGACAACCTCGGCAAGGCGATCGTCAACACGGCCGAATCGATCGGCCTTCGCACGCGCGCGCTGGTGACCGACATGAACGAGGTGCTCGGGCATTCGGCCGGCAACGCGCTCGAGATCGCGGAAGCGATCCGCTACCTCCGGAACGAGGAACGCGACGAGCGCTTCGACGAGGTCGTAATGCAGCTTTGCGCGGAGATGTTCCTGATGACCGACCTCGAGGACGGGCGCGATGCCGCGCGCAGGCGCGCCGACGAGGTGGTGATCTCGGGCCGGGCGGCCGAAATCTTCGGACGCATGGTCGCGGGCCTGGGCGGTCCCACGGACATCGTCGAGAACTACGAGCGCCACCTGCCGAAGGCAGCCGTCGTCGAGCCGGTATACCCGGCGGAGGAAGGCTATCTCGTCGAGGTGGAGGCGTTCGCCGTCGGCAACGGCATCGTCGAGCTGGGCGGCGGCCGGCGCCGCCAGGATGACGTGCTGGACCTGGCGGTAGGCTTCAGCGAGGTCGCCTCGATCGGCACCTGGGTCGACCGCGACACACCGCTCGCGATGGTCCACGCAGGATCGAAGGACATGGCCGCGCGTGGCGCCGAGCTCTACCGCAAGGCCTGCCAAACCGGCCAGAAAAAACCCTCGACGAGACCTGTCATCTACCGCAGTGTCATTCCCACCGCGCCGGATCCCGGCTCCGTTACAGCCGGCCTTCGATGATGGCCGGGCGCGGGAAACGGTAATCCGCCGCCCTGCTGCTGACCTACCAGGGCAAAATCGCTGTTCTACCGCCGGTCATTCGGGACGCCCGTCGAAGGAAATCTCCTGGACATGCGTCTAATGGCGCCGGTGGGGCCCACCAGCGGCCGCATGATGGTGCAGCGAAGCGCCGTTGGAGCCCGCCATTGCGGGCGACCGGTACGTCCTCAAACCCAGACAGCGTCCCAAAGAGGATAATCTCCCACCCGGGCGACAAGCCCGGCGCGCACCGGATTAGCGATGATGTACCTTGCTGTAGCCACTACGTCTTCATCCGTCCGCATTGCGTGGTCATGAAAACCTTTCTGCCAAATGCGACCGCGTTGCGCGAGGATCTGATTCAAGCGCCGCGCGGAATGTCCCTTCACGTCATTGACGATCCTGGAAATCGATTCGCCGGTTTTCAGTTGCATTAGCCAGTGCAAGTGGTCGGGCATCAGCACGAAGCACAGCGTTTCGCAGCGCCCGATTTCGGCTTCGTGGCGTAGGGACTGCACGATTGTTCTTCCTGCGGCGAGGTCTGTGAAGACTCTCTTGCGGCCTTGGGTGGCTGCCGTGAGGTGATAGATCTGGTTTCTTTGTGAGCAGCGCGCGCGACGGAGCTTACGCGTGCCGGTCGGTTCGAGTAGTGAGGCGGGCATGTGGCGGATTGTCAGTGTTTGGCAGCGGTCTTGGTACTGCCTTTCTCGGGTAATTGGTCGGAATCGTCGCGAACATTACCGGGTGGTGGTGGATTCAGTGCTTTCCCGGTCGCCCGCAATGGCGGGCTCCAACGGCGCGATGTCAGCGGTGTCAGGACCGTAATCGAAAAGACTCGGGGAGGAGGTCGTCGATGGTGCGGGTTTTGATTCCGCCGGTGGGGTCCAGGAGAAGGATGCGGGTG
>DASSBS010000104.1:0-27207 GCA_035698445.1 Woeseiaceae bacterium | reverse complement strand
AGGCTTCGTTTACCGGCGGTAGCCAGCATTTCGTCGATCCCCAGGTTCGCCAGCGCGTCGGCCGCTTCGTTGCCGGCGTGCCCGGAATGGCCTTTCACCCACTTCCACGTTACGTCGTGTTTGGCGGCGGCGGCATCCAGCACCTGCCACAAATCCTGGTTCTTGACCGGTTTTTTTGCCGCCGTTTTCCACCCGCGCTTTTTCCAGCCCGGGAGCCACGAGCGGATGCCGTCCATCAGGTACTTCGAATCCGTGTACAGCACGACCTGCTGCCGGCCTTTCAGGGCCCGCAAGGCCTCGATCGCGGCCGTCAGTTCCATGCGGTTGTTGGTCGTCTGGCGCTCGCCCCCGTGCAGCGTTTTTCGGTGTTCGCCCGCCACCAGCACCGCCCCCCAGCCGCCGGGCCCGGGATTCCCCCTGCAGGCGCCGTCGGTGTAGATCTCAACTGTTCTGGTCAACTGTTCTTGTCAAAGCCCTTGTCGAACCGCACCCGAATCACCCGGGTGGTCGGCTTCACCAGCCCGCCGACGACCTTCGGGCGCGCCAGCCACGGTTTGCGCACCGGCGTCAGCGCCAGCAGCCGCTTCTGCGCGGTGAGCATATAGCAGGCGGCAAGCTCCGGCCACCAGCGCTGGCCGCGCCGCTCCCAGTCGGCGGAGCTCGGGCGGCGGTTGCCGGATACCGGCCAGCGAAAGAAATACCGGACCTGCCGGTGAATGCGCATGTCGAGCAGTTGCAGCCAGTCCGTCAGGCGCCGCTCGGAAATCAGGCTCTCGACCGCGGGCGGCAGGCCGCCGCCGGGTACCAGACGGCGCAGGCCCCAGGTGCCGCCCGGTTTGAAGCCTAAGATCACCACGTGCCCGTCGGAGCGCAGCACGCGCTGCACCTCGCGCAGGATCGCGTGCGGGCGGTCGCTGAATTCGAGCGTGTGCGGCAGGATCACCGAGTCGATCGAGTCGGTCGCGACCGGCAGGCGATGGAGCTGGCCCATGACGTCCGGCCGCTCGTCACCCACCAGGCTGGCCGGGTCCGCGACGCTCGCGCAGCGCTGGGTGCGGGTGAACTTGAGGAAGGCCCGCGGCTCGCCCCAGAAGCCGAGCTGCAGGCACTGCTCGCCGAAGATGCCGTCGAAGGCCTCCTCGACGATGCGCGCTTCCTGCTGCAGGAGGGCCTGGCCGAGCGGCGAGCGCAGCCAGCGCTGCACGGCGGTGACATTGTGACGCGCTTCGCTCTGCATCATGCGACCTATTGTGGAGAATCCATTCCGGGATGTGAACCGCGTGCTTGGCGCTAACCCGAACCTGTCAGTAGGATAGCCCGATGAGCGAAGATAAGTCGGCAGTTTTGCAAAAAATAATTGTCCATGGGTTGATTTTTGCGGTTGCGGCGCTGCCGGGTATCGCCGGAGCGCAGGCGATGGCGGGCTCCTACAGCGCCGGCATCGGTACCGGCGCGGACATGGGGACAGCCCCCGTTTCCGCGGAATTGTGGGCGGGGGGCGCCCGGTTCGGCACCGAGGGCATTGCGGGCGCCCGCCCCGCGGGCGATCCCGGAAAGACGCTCTGGCTGGAGCTGGAGGGTTACCACACCATCGTGCCCGCGCCCCGGCCCTCCGGCGACCTGCTCGCGCGCCTCCGTCGCGGCTTCGCGCTGCCGGAGGTGATGAACGACGAGGTCCGGACGCACCTCGACTGGTACGTCCGCCACCCCGACTACCTCACGCGTGTCTTCAACCGCGCGCAGCGCTACATGCCCTACATCGTGAACGAGCTGGACGAGCGCGGCCTGCCGTTCGAGCTCGCGCTGCTGCCGATCGTCGAAAGCGCCTACGACCCGTTCGCTTACTCGCACGGCCGCGCGGCCGGGCTCTGGCAGATCATCCCGGGCACGGCACGGCGCTTCGGCATCCGCCAGAACTGGTGGTACGACGGGCGGCGGGACGTCGTCGACTCGACGCGTGGCGCGCTCGACTACCTGACTTACCTGCACAAGCTGACCGACGGCAACTGGCTGCTCGCGATCGCGTCCTACAACGCCGGCGGCGGCACGGTCATGCGCGCGGTCCGGCGCAACCTCGCACGCTCGAAGCCGACCGATTTCTGGCATCTGCCGCTGCCGCGCGAGACGCGGGGCTACGTGCCCCGGCTGCTGGCGCTGGCCGCGCTGGTGCGCGATCCGGGGGCCTACGGCATCACGTTGCCGGAGATCGAGAACGTGCCGCAGTTCGCGACGATCGATGTCGGCAGCCAGCTCGACCTCGCGCTTGCCGCCGAGCTCGCGGGGCTCGATCTCGACACGCTCTACGCGTTCAACTCCGGCTACAACCGTTGGGCGACCGATCCGAACGGGCCGAGCCGGCTGGTGCTGCCGGTCGAGGTCGCCGATGCGTTTGCGCAGGCCCTGGCGGCCGTGCCCGCCGGCGAGCGCATCCGCTGGCAGCGGCACAAAGTGCAAAGCGGCGAGACCATTTCCGAGATCGCCGAGCGCTACAACACCACCATCGGCGCGATCCGACGCACCAACGGCTTTTCCGGCAACACGATCCGGGCCGGCGATTACCTGACCATCCCGGTCGCGACGAAGCCGCTGAGCGCCTACAGCAAGAGCGCCCCCGCGCGGCGAGCCGCAACGCAGAACCGCGAGCGCGACGGGCAGCGCTACGAGCACGTCGTGCGCCCCGGCGAAAGCTTCTGGTCGATCAGCCGCCGCTTCGGCGTGTCGGTGCGCGAGCTCGCCGCCTGGAACGCGATGGCGCCGGGGGACACGCTGTCCGTCGGCCAGAAGCTCGTGGTGTGGTCGGAGCAGGCCGCGCCGGCCTCGGGCCCGGTCGACCGCGACCTGACGCGGAAGCTGCACTACACGGTGCGGAGCGGCGATTCGCTGTACGAGATCGCGCAACGTTTTCGCGTGACCATCTCCGACCTCGTGCGCTGGAACGAGATCAGCCGCGACAAGATCCTGCGGCCGGGGCAGACGCTCACGATGTACGTCGACGTGACGCAGCAGTCGAGCTGATTCGGAATCGACCTGACGGTGCAGGGGCCCGTCTCACGGGCGACACGGCCGTCAAACGCGGATCGCCCGTAAGACGGCCCCCTGCACGCTCCGTCCCCCTGTAGGAGCCCGTCCCACGGGCGACACAACCGCCAAACGCGGATCGCCCGTAAGACGGGCTCCTACGTTAGAATCCACCGCTGATTCACGCACGCGAGGAATTCAGATGGGGTTCATGGCCGGGAAGCGCGCGCTCATCATCGGGCTCGCCAGCAATCGTTCGATCGCGTGGGGCATCGCGCAGGCGTTCGCCCGCGAAGGGGCGGAGCTCGCGTTCACCTACCAGAACGACAAGCTGAAGCCGCGGGTCGAGTCCATGGCCGCGGAGCTCGGCTCGAAGCTCACCTACCCGCTGGACGTCGGCGTGGACGCGGAAATCGAGGCGCTCGTGGACGCGCTCGGGAAGGACTGGGACGGCCTCGAAGTGCTCGTGCACTCCGTCGGCTTCGCGCCGCGCGAGCAGCTCGCCGGCACGTACGTCGAGAGCGTGACGCGCGAGGGGTTCAAGATCGCGCACGACATCTCGAGCTACAGCCTCGCCGCACTCGCGAAAGCGTTCCTGCCGATGATGGAGAACCGGCGATCGGCGATCCTGACGCTCACCTACCTCGGCGCGGTGCGCGCGGTGCCGAACTACAACGTGATGGGGCTGGCGAAAGCGAGCCTGGAAGCGAACGTGCGCTTCCTGTCGGCCGATCTCGCGCCGCGCGGCATCCGCGTGAACGGGATCTCCGCGGGGCCGATCAAGACGCTCGCCGCCGCGGGCATCGCCGGTTTTCGCAAGATGCTCGCGCACGTCGAGGAAGTGGCGCCGATCCGGCGCAATGTCACGCCGGAGGACGTCGGCAACGCAGCCGCCTTCCTGTGCTCGGACCTGGCGGCGGGGATCTCGAGCGAGATCCTGTACGTCGACGGCGGCTACCACACGATCGGGATGCACCTCGACGACGACGAGCGCTGACGAACGGAACGCTTTCTCACCGCCTCCGCGGTGTTCCGCTGTTCCACGGTGCCGGGGTCCGCGGTGCCGGGTCGTACTTTCGTACTTGTTGCGTGCCGCGTTGCCGCGACTGCCTGGTGGCCGAGGGCAACAAGTACGAAAGTACGACCCGGCACCGCGACCCACAGGGCAACAAGTACGAAAGTACGACCCGGCACCGCGAAGACGGGCTCCTACATAAGGATTTCGCGGTAGATGGACTCGTAGGCGCTCGTCATGCGGCTGGTGTCGAACTCGGCGGCGCGGGCGCGGTTGGCGCGGGCCATCGATTCGCGCAGCCCGGCGTCGGCGAGCAGGCGCTTGAGCGCGGCGACCAGCGCGCCGGGATTCTCCGGCGGGATCAGCAGGCCGTTCACACCGTCCTCGACGACCTCCGGTATGCCCCCGACGTTCGACGCCGCGATCGGCAGCCCAAAAGCCATCGCGTCCAGCAGCGAGGAGCCCAGCCCCTCGAACAGCGACGGATACACGAACACGTCGAAGGCGGCGAGATAGTCCTCGACGTTGTCGACGAAGCCGGCGAACGTCACGTTGTCGAGCTCCGCCGCGGCGCGCCGGAAGCGCTCCTCGTCCCGGCCCTCGCCCACGAGCACGAACTGCACGCCGGGGTCGGACTCCCGCATGGCCCGCGCCGCCTCGATGATCGTGCCCTGCCCCTTGTGGCCGTGATCGAGCTCGCCGACGTGCCCGACGATGGTTTTGCCGCCGAGGCCGGGCAGCACGTCCCCGGATGCCGCATGGCCGTTCAGCATGTCCGCGTGCGCATCGTGCACGACGCGCACCGCCATGCCGCCGTAGCGGCAGGCGACCGTTTGTGCGATCGATTCCGAGATCGCCACAACGCAGCCGGACGCGCGGTACGCTCGCGCGCGCGCAAGCGAGCCTTGTTCCGCATGATGCAGCCGCCGTGTCAGCACGTACGGCGTTCCGGACGCGATCTTCAGCAGCCAGCCGGCGTACACCGCCCGCGCCTCGTGAGCGTGCAGCAACGCCGAGCCGCGTGCCGCGAGCGCCGCGCTGACCGGATTCGGCAGGACGTCGACGATCTCCAGCCCCGGCAGGCCGCGGCAGCGCCCGATCAAGGCGCTGTCCCGCCGCACCACGAGGCGCTGCGGCCAGCCGCGGGCAGCGAGGTCCCGCACCAGGAGCTCCGTCTGCCGCTCGCCGCCGCGGAAGCCCGCGGCGAGGTTGACGTGGCAGATTCGCTGCCCGATCACGTTCTCCGGTTGCATTTTTCCTGGCCGGGCAAAGGAACACTCTGGCGCCCGCCGGATCAGCGGCGCGGCAGGCACCCGCGTTGGAGCCCGATTTCCGCCGTCACGCCGCGCCGCGCATGGCGAGGTTCGTTTCCTCGCCGTCCATGCGCGCCACGATGACGGCGCAGCAGGCGTCGCCGAAGATGTTCACGCTGGTGCGCACCATGTCGAGAACGCGGTCGAAGACCAGCAGCACGCCGAGGGCTTCCAGCGGCAGCCCGATGGCGCTCAGGATGACGGCGATCGCCACGAGCGATGCCGCCGGCACGCCCGCAACGCCGATGGAGGTCAGCAGCGCCATGAACACGATCGAGAACTGCACGCCGAAGCTCAGGTGCAGCCCGTAGGCCTGCGCCAGGAAAATCGCCGCGCAGCATTCGTAGAGCGCGGTGCCGTTCATGTTCACGGTGGCGCCTAACGGCAGCACGAAGCTGGAAATCTTGTTCGACACGCCGGCGTTTTTTTCCACGCACTCCATCGTGACCGGCAGGGTCGCCGAGGACGATGCCGTGGAAAAGGCCGTGAGCATCGCCGGTGCCATCGCGGGGTAGATCTTCCACGGATTGACGCGCCCGAACACGCTCAGGAACAACGGCATGGTGATGAACGTGTGCGCGAGCAGCCCGGCCAGCACCGTCAGGGCGAAGATGACGAGCGGCTGCGCGGCGGCAAAACCCGTTTCCGCCACCACCGCCGCCACCAGGCCGAACACGCCGATCGGCGCGAACTTCATGATCCATTCCGTCATGCGCATCATGACGTTGAAGACGCCGTCCCAGAACTTGTAGAGGATATCGGCGAGCTCGTGACCGACGCGGGTCATGAAATAACCGAACAGCAGGGCGAAGAAAATGAGCCCGAGCATCTGCCCCTCGGCGGCCGCCATGACGACGTTGTCGGGGATCATGCGGAGGAAGAGGTCGGCCACGTCGCCCGCGTCGCGATCGCCGACCTGTTCGGCAACCTGCGCCGCCGAGACATCCAGCGCGAGCAGATCGCCCACCGGCTCGCCGTCGGCAACGCCCGGCGACACCAGGTTGATGAGCACGAGGCCGAGCAGGATCGCGGCGACTCCGGTGGCCATGTAGAAGAACAGGGTCCGGCCGCCAAGCGCGCCCAGGTTCCCGCTGGAGCCGATGCCGGCCATGCCGACGATGATCGACGACAGGATCAGCGGCACGATGATCATCTTCAGCGCGTTCAGGAACATCTCGCCGACGTAGTTGAAGATGGCGAGGAACGGCACGCCGAAGAGGTCCGGCGCCATCGGGTCGCCGGCTCCGGCGACGTTGACGGCCCAGCCGGCGAGCCCCGCCAGGAACAGCGCTATCAGGATTTGCCAGTGCAGCGCGAGCTTTGTCACCGTTTTATTCCCCCTTGTCGGAGCCCGCCGTTGCGGGCGACCGGTACGCCACTCGTCAAAGGCACGTTGTCACGGCCGTTCGGAAACGGCCGTGCGAACGCGGGTTCCACCAGCACCCTGCCGGTCGCCCGCAATGGCGGGCTCCTGCCGCGCTTGTTTTGGCGCTTTGGTCGCCCGTGGGACGGGCTCCTACAGGGCAGTATCACACGGATGGGGCGCTTTTTAGAACGCCGGTTGTGTGCCCAGCGGGTTTTCCGCGCGCACGATGTCCGCCTCGCGCTCGAGCTCGAGCAGGAGCGCCGTGAAATCCGCGCGGCCGGACTCTGCCGCGAGCTGGAGCTTACGCGCGTCGCGCTCGGCGAGCGGGATCGCTTCGGGACGGCCGGGCTGGACCTCGGCGACGCGGTAGACGGCGTAGTCGCCTCCTTCAGTCACCGCCTCGCCGAGGCTCGGGTGCTCCGCGTCGGCGGGCTTCGGTGCGCGGAAAATCGTTTCCAGCACGCGCGGGTCGACGCTCTCGTCCTGCCGCCGCAGCATCGTGGACGCGCTGACCTCCGCGCCGGCAGCTTTGGCCGCTTCCGCGAAGTCGGCGCCTTCGGCGAGTTTCGCCTGCAGCTCGGCGGCACGCTGGCGCACGATCTCCTCGGCCCGTTCCGTGCGCAGTTGCGCCACGATCCGGTCGCGCACTTCCTCGAGCGGCCGGACGGCGGCCGGTTGATGCTCCCGCACCTTGAAGACAGCGGTGCGGTTCGCGTCGAGCTCGACGATCTCGCTGATGCGGCCTTGCTCGAGCACCATCGGGTTGAACACCGCGTCGATCGCAGCCTGGTTGTTGCCGAACGGCTCGCCGCCGGCGCGCGTGAAGCCGGAAGCCGTCTGCACTTCGAGCCCGGCCGCGTCGGCCATCGCCTGCAGGTCCTGCGCGTCGAACAGCGCGTCGGAAAGCTTGCGCTCGAGCGCGCGGTATTCGTCGGCCGTCTTCTCGTCGCGCAGCTCGCGTTCCAGTTCCGGGCGAACCTGTTCGAGGGGCAGCGGACCGCCCGGTATCACGTCGTCCAGCCGCACGATGTGAAAACCGAAGTCGCTCCGCACCGGCCCCGCGATCTCGCCTTCCTGCATCGAAAAGATCGTGTCGCCGAGCGGTCCCGGCATCTGCGACTTGAGCACCGCGCCGAGATCGCCACCCTGCTCCGCCGTCCCGGTGTCGTCGGAATACTGCCGCGCGAGGTCCTCGAACGGTTCGCCGGCGCGCGCGCGCTCGGCGAGCGCGGCAGCCTCCTGCCGCGCCGCTTCCTCGTCATCGCCGACGGCGACGAGGATGTGATGCGCCTTGCGCTGTTCGTCCTGGAGATAGCGGCTCTTGACCTGTTCGTAATAGGCCTGCAGTTCCTCGTCGCTGATCTCTACATCCTGGCCGAGATCGCGCCGGTCGATTTCGATGTACGCGAGGTCGACGGATTCGGGGGCCTGGAATTCCTCCGGGTGCGCCTCGTAATACCCGGCCACCTTTGCGTCCTCGATCTCGATGCCCTCCGCGACCGCCTGCGTGTCGAACGTCGCGATCGCGGCGCGCCGCTGTTCGCCGTAGAGGTTCAGGTAGCGGCGGTATTCCGCCGGGGTCACGAAAGCGGTCGCCGCAATGCCGCGCTGGAACTGCTCCGCGCGCATGGCCTGCCGCCGCGACTCTTCGAACTGCGGCGCGGCCAGCATCTGCTGGTCCAGCCAGGCGTAGTAGAGATCGGTGGAGAATTCGCCGTCTTTCTGGAAGATCGGCACCTGCCGGATGAAGTCCGTGATCATCTGGTCCGTGATGCGGTAACCCGCGTCGGCGAGGTGCAGGTTCACCAGCGTTTCGCGGATGATGTTGTTCAGCACCGCGTCGCGGATGACGCCGTGCAGCTCGGGGGGAATATCCGCGCCGCTTTGCGCGTAGCGGGCCAGCGCCTGCTGGTAGGCGTTCTGAAGCTGGCCGATCGAGATCTCGACGTCGTTCACCTTGGCCGCGTAACCGCCGCTCGTGAAATCGTGCGGGATGCCGAAAAAAGCAAACGGCACGGTGAGCAGCAGGAGAATGGCGAGCGCAAAGCGGCCGGTAAAACGTTCTCGAATGTTTTGCAGCATCTACTTTAAATCAGTCGAATCAGTCACGGTTCGAGGGTGCGGCAATGGACCGCCGCGGCCTTCAAAGGTTCGCGGCGGATGATAGCAAAAGGCGGTGGGGCCTTGCGTCCTGCAGGAGCCCGTCTCACGGGCGACAGGACAGTCGGCGCCAGGTCCGCCCGTGAGACGGGCTCCTACGACAAAAGGGCTCCGAAGAGCCCTTTCGCGTTCAATGGCGGAGTGGACGGGACTCGAACCCGCGACCCCCGGCGTGACAGGCCGGTATTCTAACCAGCTGAACTACCACTCCTGAACCTGGTGGGTGCTGAGGGGATCGAACCCCCGACCCTCGCCTTGTAAGGGCGATGCTCTACCGGCTGAGCTAAGCACCCTTATGCTAAGTCCCTGAAATGCGACCAAACTCCGAGTGACGTCAACCGGTTTTCGACGAGCCCGCCCGGCTTGAGGGCGCGCTAGTTTACGGCATCCTTCAGGGCTTTGCCAGCCTTGAACCCGGGCACGTTGCTCGCCGAAATCTGGATCGCTTCGCCCGTGCGGGGATTGCGGCCGGTACGCGCGGCGCGCTTCTTCACCGTGAACGTGCCGAAGCCCACCAGCGATACCGTGTCGCCGCTCGACAGCGAGCGCGTGACGGAATCAATGATGGCGTCGACCGCCCGCGTTGCTTCGGCACGCGACAAATCCGCCGCGGCGGCAACCGACTCGATAAGTTCTCCCTTGTTCATGCACACACCTTTTGAGGATTGATGTTGGAGTTCATATGCGGACCACCCGCACCCCGTGAACGCTCGACGTTTCGAACGAACTGCTTGCCCTGGCTCTCGAGAAATTCGCGAACGTTTTCGGCGGCTGTCCCGCTGCCGCCGACCCCTTGCAGGTGCCAGCCTTTGGCTAGAGCTGGCTCCAAGACTCGCACAGCTTATACCAAGCGTCCAAAACACCGTCAACAATCAAGCCTTTTGCGTAACCGGCGGATGCTAATGCGGCCGCACCACCGCCGGTCTTTTTTCTTCGTCCGCAGGCGCCGCGGCTTCCCGCTTCTCCTGCTTGCCTTCCTCTTCGGGCAGCGGCATGTGCTGCAGCGCGAGCTCCAGCACCCGGTCGATCCACTTGACCGGAACAATATTCAGCTTGTCCTTGATGTTCTTCGGTATTTCAGGAAGGTCCTTTTCGTTCTCCTCGGGGATCAACACCGTGCTGATGCCGCCGCGATGGGCCGCCAGCAGCTTCTCCTTGAGGCCGCCGATCGGCAGTACTTCGCCGCGCAGCGTGATCTCCCCGGTCATCGCCACGTCGCTCTTGACCGGCACGTTGGTCAGGGCCGACACCAGGGCCGTGCACATGCCGACTCCCGCACTGGGGCCGTCCTTCGGCGTAGCGCCTTCCGGCACGTGCACGTGGACGTCGTACTTCTGGTGGAAGTCTTCCTCGACCCCCAGGAGCTTCGAGCGGCTGCGGACGACGGTCATCGCCGCCTGGATGGATTCGGTCATGACGTCGCCGAGCTGGCCGGTGTGGGTGAGCTTGCCTTTGCCCGGGACGACCGCCGCCTCGATCGTGAGCAACTCGCCGCCGACTTCGGTCCACGCGAGTCCGGTGACCTGGCCGACCTGGTCGTTCTCTTCCGCCTTGCCGTAGCGGAAGCGGCGCACGCCGAGATACTTCTCCATGTTGCGCGCGCTGATCGTGAGCGCCGATTTGCGCGGCTTCAACAGCAGCTCCTTCACGACCTTGCGGCAGATCTTCGAAATCTCGCGTTCGAGGTTACGCACGCCGGCCTCGCGCGTGTAGTGCTGGATGATGTCGAGCACCGCCGCGCGGCTGATGGAGAGGTCTGACCCTTCAAGGCCGTTCTCGCGCATCTGTTTCGGAATGAGGTAACGCAGCGCGATGTTCAGCTTCTCGTCTTCCGTGTAGCCCGGGAGGCGAATCACCTCCATGCGGTCGAGCAGCGGCGCCGGGATGTTCAGGCTGTTCGCCGTGCAGACGAACATCACGTCCGAGAGGTCGAAGTCGACCTCGAGGTAGTGATCGTTGAACGTCGAGTTCTGCTCGGGATCGAGCACCTCGAGCAGCGCGGACGACGGATCGCCGCGGAAGTCCATGGCCATCTTGTCGACCTCATCCAGCAGGAACAGCGGGTTGCGGACGCCGACCTTCGACAGGTTCTGGACGATCTTGCCGGGCATGGACCCGATGTACGTGCGGCGGTGGCCGCGGATCTCCGCCTCGTCGCGCACGCCACCGAGCGACATGCGCACGAACTTGCGATTGGTCGCCCGCGCGATGCTCTGCCCGAGTGAGGTCTTGCCGACGCCGGGAGGTCCGACGAGGCACAGGATCGGCCCCTTCAGGCGCTTCACGCGCTGCTGCACGGCGAGGTACTCGAGAATGCGTTCCTTCACCCTCTCGAGCCCGTAGTGGTCCTCTTCCAGCACTTCCTCGGCGCGCGCCAGGTCGCGCAGCACCTTGCTGCGTTTCTTCCAGGGCGCTTTCACGAGCCAGTCGATGTAGTTGCGGACGACGGTCGCCTCGGCCGACATCGGCGACATCAGCTTCAGCTTGTTGAGCTCGGAAGTGGCCTTGTCCTTCGCCTCCTTCGGCATGCCGGCCTGCTCGATCTTGTTCTCGAGATCCTGGAGCTCGTTGGGCGCGTCCTCCATCTCGCCCAGCTCTTTCTGTATCGCCTTCATCTGCTCGTTCAGGTAATACTCGCGCTGGCTCTTCTCCATCTGCTGCTTGACGCGGCCGCGGATGCGCTTCTCGATCTGCAGCACGTCGATCTCGCCTTCGATGATGCCGAGGATCTGCTCGAGCCGGACCTTCACGTCGCGGATCTCGAGGATGCGCTGCTTCTCGGCGAGCTTCAGCGCCATGTGCGCGGCGACCGTGTCGGCGAGGCGGCCCGGTTCCTCGATGCCGGAGAGCGACGTCAGGATCTCCGGCGGCACTTTCTTGTTCAGTTTCACGTACTGCTCGAACTGGGCGATGATCGAGCGCACGAGCACGTCGATCTCGCGCTCGTCGTGCTCGTTCTCCTCGCGCAGGATGGAGATGTCGGCCGAGAAGTGGTCATCCATCATCATGTCGATGACGCGCGCGCGCTCCCCGCCTTCGACGAGCACCTTGACCGTGCCGTCCGGCAGCTTCAGGAGCTGCAGGATGGTGGCCACCGTGCCGACCTCGTAGAGGTCGTCGGCCGCCGGATCGTCCAGCTCGGCTTTCTGCTGCGCGATCAGCAGGATCTGCTTGCCGGACGCCATCGCGCGGTCGAGCGCGACGATCGACTTGTCCCGCCCGACGAACAGCGGAATCACCATATGCGGATACACGACCACGTCGCGCAGCGGCAGGACGGGCATGCCCTGGCCGCCGTTCGGGTTTTCCGCTTCGTCGCGCATCTCGGCGTGGGTAGCGGCTGTGGATTCTTTCTCAGACACGAATACTGGTCCCCTGAGTCAGGTGATGGGTTGAGGTGGCGTCGGGCCGGGCTGAAATCAACCCCGGCCTCGTTGGAGCCCGCCATTGCGGGCGCCGTTGGAGCCCGCCATTGCGGGCGACTGGTATGCAGCGTGGCGAAGGCACGTTATCACGGGTATTCCCGGCCGCAGGTGCCTGCTGTGCCTTCGACCGGCACCATACTGGGACGCGGTGCCGGGTCGTACTTTCGTACTTGTTGCGACCGCAATCCTCAGCCCGGTAAATCGCTCCGTCGCAACAAGTACGAAAGTACGACCCGGCACCGTTAGCGATCGGAGCCCGTCGGCCGGCGTTGCTGCTCGATGGTGACCGTCGGCGGCTCTTCCGACTCGTAGATGACGTATGGCTTGGTTTCGCCGGTGACGACGGCCTCGTCCAGCACGACCTTCCTGGCCGTCGTGCTCGACGGCAGGTCGTACATGGTGTCGAGCAGCACGCTCTCGAGGATCGTGCGCAGGCCGCGCGCGCCGGTCTTGCGTTTCATCGCGCGCTTGGCCACGGCGCGCAGCGCGTCGTCGCGGAATTCCAGGTCGACGCCTTCCATGTCGAAGAGCTTGCGGTACTGCTTCGTCAGCGCGTTCTTCGGCTCGAGCAGGATGCTGACGAGCGCATCCTCGTCGAGCTCCTCGAGCGTCGCGACGACGGGCAGCCGACCGACAAACTCGGGGATCAGGCCGAAGCGGATCAGGTCTTCCGGCTCGACCTCGTGCAGCAACTCGCCGATGTTCCGGTCCTTCTCGCCGGATTTGAGCTCCGCGACGAAGCCGATGCCGCTCTTCGACGAGCGGTTCAGGATGATCTTCTCGAGACCCGCGAAGGCACCGCCGCAGATGAACAGGATGTTGCCGGTGTCGACCTGCAGGAATTCCTGCTGCGGGTGCTTGCGGCCGCCCTGCGGCGGCACCGAGGCGATGGTGCCCTCGATCAGCTTCAGGAGCGCCTGCTGCACGCCCTCGCCCGAGACATCGCGCGTGATCGACGGGTTGTCGGACTTGCGCGAGATCTTGTCGATCTCGTCGATGTAGACGATGCCCGTCTGCGCCTTCTCGACGTCGTAGTCGCACTTCTGCAGGAGCTTCTGGATGATGTTCTCGACGTCCTCGCCGACGTAGCCGGCTTCGGTCAGGGTCGTCGCATCGGCAATCGTGAACGGCACGTTCAGGAGGCGCGCCAGTGTCTCGGCCAGCAGCGTCTTGCCGCAGCCGGTCGGGCCGATCAGCAGGATGTTGCTCTTGGCGAGCTCGGTGTCGTCCTTGCTGCGGTCGGCGTTGCGGTCATCCAGCCGCTTGTAGTGGTTGTACACGGCGACCGACAGCACCTTCTTCGCCCGCTGCTGCCCGATGACGTACTCGTCCAGCACGGCCTTGATCTCATGCGGCTTCGGCAGCTTGTCGCGCCCGGTCTCGCCGGAATCCTCGAGCTCTTCGCGGATGATGTCGTTGCACAGCTCGACGCACTCATCGCAGATGAAGACCGATGGCCCCGCGATCAGTTTACGAACTTCGTGCTGGCTTTTGCCGCAAAAAGAACAATAGAGGAGCTTGCCATCCTCGTTCTTGCCGCGGGAATCATCGCTCATACCAGGCTTGCCTCTGTAACTCGAAATCGGTCGCCGCCGGACCGGGGTTTATATAACACGCGCGCCCTCGCAGGTGCAAAGCAGTGGGCGGTAGTTTTGAACCGACTTGCGGCGCCGTTCTCAGAACCTCGCGTTCTCTAGTGTAAGTCACTGAAATTAAAGCGGTTCTCCCTTGGCATTCGCCCGCATGTCACTGCGCTGCTCCAGCACCGTGTCGATCAGGCCGTAATTGACGGCCTGCTCACCGCTCATGAAGTTGTCGCGGTCGAGATCCCGGTCGATTTTCTCCACCGGCTGGCCCGTGTGCCGGGCCATGATCTCGTTCAGCCGCCGCTTCAGCTCGAGCACCTCGCGCGCGTGGATGTCGATGTCTGCCGCGGTGCCCTGGTAGCCGGCGCTCGGCTGGTGCACCATGATCCGTGAATGCGGCAACGCAAAGCGCTTGCCCTTGGTGCCGCCGCCGAGCAGCAGCGCGCCCATGCTCGCCGCCTGCCCGACGCAAATCGTGCTGACGTCGGACTGGATGAACTGCATGGTGTCGTAGATCGACAGGCCCGCCGTCACCGAGCCGCCCGGCGAGTTGATGTACAGGTGGATGTCCTTGTCCGGGTTTTCGGATTCGAGGTACAGGAGCTGGGCGACCACCAGGTTGGCCATGTGATCTTCGACCGGCCCCACGATGAAAACGACGCGCTCCTTCAACAAGCGCGAGTAGATATCGTAGGCGCGCTCGCCGCGGGCCGTCTGCTCGACGACCATGGGGACCAGTTGTGCGGTTGCGTTCATGCTTTTCCTTGTTGGAGCCCGCCATTGCGGGCGACTGCTAAATGGTTCCATAAAGGTACGTTGTCACAGGAGTTGCCGACCGCATCCCTGACGCGGCTTCGACGAACGGCATACCGGTCGCCCGCAATGGCGGGCTCCAACGGGCCGCGCCGTGCCGGTTCTCACGGCTTCATATACTCCTTGAAGCCCACCTTCCGGGCGCTCGGGTTTCCGTGTTCGACCAGCCAGTCGACGGCTTGTTCTTCGAGAACCAGCGGCTCGAGGCGGGCCATGACCTGCGGGTTGCCGAAGTAGGCCGCCGCCATCTCCTCGGGCTGCTCGTAGCTCGAGCAGATATCCTCGACCTTGCGCTTGATCCGCTCCGCGTCGACTTTCAGGTCGTGATCCTCGATGAGCTGGCGCAAGAGCAGGCCGAGCCTCACGTTCCGCTCCGCCGACTGGCGGAAATTTTCCGCCGGCGGCGCCTTGTCGTGATCCTCTATTCCCAGCCGGCGCATCGCCTCGTGCTGCTGCGTGTGCATTTCCTGCGCGACCAGCGAATTCGGCACCTCGAGCGGATTGGTCTCCAACAGGCCCTTCATCGCCTGGTCCTTGACATCGGCGGCCACCTTTTCGTCGGCTTCGCGGCGCATGTTGCTGACCACGTCGGTGCGGAGCTGCTCCAGGCCGCCTTCCGTCACGCCGTACGCTTCGGCGAGGCTGTCGTCGAGCGGCGGGAGCTTCTGCTCTTCCACCCGGTGGACCCTGACGTGGAAGTCGACCTTCTTCGAGGCGAGATCTTCCGCATGGTAATCCTTCGGGAACTTCACCTTGAAATCCTTCTCTTCGCCCGCCTCGACCCCGAACAGCGCCTTCTCGAAATCCGGCAGCATCTGGCCCTGCCCGAGCACGACCGGCACCTCGCTGCCCTTGCCGCCCTTGACCGGCTCGCCCTTCAGCGCGCCTTCGAAATCGACCACGACGCGGTCGCCCTCGGCCGCTGCGCGCTCGACCGGCTCCCAGGTGGCCTTCTGCCGGCGCAGGTTGAGGATCATGTCCTCGCGGTCCTCGTCGGTGATCTCGACCTCGGGCCGCACGACGTCGATCTTGTCGAGGTCCTTCAGCTTCACTTCGGGCAGGACCTCGAAGGTGGCGACGTAGGCGAAGTCGCGGCCGTTGTCGGCGGCCTCGGGCTCGATCTTCGGTCCGGCGGCGGGGTTCAGCTTCTCCTGCTGCACCGCGTCGCTGTAGCTCTTCTGCATGAGATCGGAGAGCACTTCCTGGCGGATCTGGCCGCCGTAGCGCTGCTGCACGACCTTCGTCGGCACTTTGCCGGGCCGGAAGCCCTTGATCTTGACGCTCTTCCCGACTTTCTTCAGGCGCGACTCGATCTCGCTTTCGATGCGCTCGGCCGGGAGCTGCACGCGCATGCGCCGCTCGAGTGTGCCCGTCGACTCGACAGTGACCATCATTTGCCCTGCATCCTCGGAAATCCTGTCCCGTTTACCTGTGGCGGGACAGATATGCTTGCCGCTGGTTGGTTTTCAATAGGTTATGTTATAGGTTAACGGGAGGAAGGACCTGGTGCGAAAGGAGAGACTCGAACTCTCACGGGTTGCCCCACAGGATCCTAAATCCAGCGCGTCTACCAATTCCGCCACTTTCGCATGTGTCCTGGCCGTGATTGTTTCGGCGCCTGCCGTCCGATGCCGCATTATAACGCGAAACCGCGCCACGCCCTGCAGGAGCCCGTCTCACGGGCGACAGCGGCGTTCGACGCCGAGTCGCCCGTGCGACGGACTCCTACACGACGGATCTGGTGGGCCCCCGGGGACTCGAACCCCGAACCAATGGATTAAGAGTCCACTGCTCTACCAATTGAGCTAGAGGCCCGTTTCTTCAGACAGAAATGGATTGGGGTGAGCGATGGGACTCGAACCCACGACGACCGGGATCACAACCCGGGGCTCTACCAACTGAGCTACGCCCACCACAGTTCAGGCCGACCGGCGGCCAGCTCCCCGCCGGTCGAGGCGGCAATCATACCCGAATTCTGCAGGTTCGAAATCATTGCAGATTGACAACGGTTCCGAAGTTCTGGACCTGACGCCCGAGGAAGAAGATCGGCTGCTCAAGGTCAGCCTGCGAACGCGTGCGCGCTGGAAGCACCGAACGCGCCTCGATCCCGTCACTTCGGACCGCCTCGTCCGCCTCGCGCGCATTCTGGCGCTGGCGACCGACGTGCTGGAACGGCAGGACCACGCGGTCGAATGGCTGCGCGAGCCTGCGGACGCTCTGGATGGCCGCACCCCGCTCGAGCTCGTGACGACCGATATTGGCGCCGAGAAGGTGACGAACATGCTCTACCAGATGGAGCATGCAATTTACCCGTGAGCGTTACGGTTTACCGGCTTGCCAAGCTGCGGTATCGCGACCAGATTTTCTCCGGACTCGGAGGACTCTACGCGCACGGCCGCTGGACGTCCCGCGGACGACCCGTCGTGTACGCGTCGGGAAGCATTGCGCTGGCCGCACTCGAGTACACCGTCAATTACCGGCGACGCGGCTGGGTGCCGGAGTCCGTTCTGGGGCGAGCCGAAATTCCGGACGATGGCGCAATTGATACGGTACAACCAGTTAACCTGCCGGATAACTGGCTCGACGCGAATCCGCCGCCGGCCTTGCAGGAGATCGGCGAAGACTGGTTGCGGAAAGCCACGACAGCGGTACTGAAGGTTCCGTCCGTCGCCGTTCCCGAGGAATGGAATTATCTCCTGAGCCCGCGGCACGCCGATTTCGCCAGGCTCGTCATCAAGGAGCCCGAGCCTTTCCAGTTCGATCGGCGGCTGTCGCGCACCCGCAAGCGCGGCCGGAAATCCTGAGCGGGACGTCGATGCATCGACCACGAGCGCGGCGATGCGGCGCAGCGCGTGCGTCCCGGGCATCCGCCGGCCTCCCTGCGCCACCTTGACTTTCCGCCCCTTACGATTAAGATGAAATCACTTTGATTTAGGATGATTGAAATGATGCGTACGAAGGTCTTGACGGCGCATGTCCCCCTCGGCCTCGCCGAGAAGGTGGACGCGATGGCGGCGCGGCTCGAACGCTCGCGCGGCTGGGTGATGAAGCAGGCGCTCGCCGCCTGGATCGATCAGGAGGAGGAACGTCACCGCATGACGCTCGAAGCGCTGGAGGATGTGGACGCCGGCCGCGTGATCGACCATCAGGCCGTGCAGGCATGGGCGGACAGCCTCGACACCGATAAGCCGCTGCTGCCGCCCTCGGCGTGAGGATCAAGTGGACCGGCAAGGCGTACTCCGACCTCGTGCGGCTGCACGAGCATCTGCGCCCGGTCGCACCCGATGCGGCGGCGCGGGTCGTGCAGCAGCTCTCGCGCGCGCCCGATCGGCTGCTGGATTATCCACGAATCGGCGAGAAGTTCGACGCCTATGCGCCGCGCGAGGTCAGGCGGATCATCGTCGGCAACTATGAGCTGCGCTACGAGATAGCGGACGCCACGATCTTCATCTTGCGTCTGTGGCACTGTCGCGAGAACCGCAGCTTCGAGACGGACGAGTAAGAGAAGCTCGTCTCGATCACGCAAGACCTGGCGGTGATCCGATGAGCGTGATGATGCGTGTGCCAAAATGGCGCGCCCGGCAGGACTCGAACCTGCAACCCTCGGCTTAGCTTACCAACTACCGCTTTCGCGGCCCCGGCGAGCCGGGTTTGTGGTCTGGACTATCACTTCGCCATCTCAGGCGCTGCACGTTTAGTCTCTACGGAGCCCCGCGACGGCCGCCGGTCAGCGGTGCTCGCAGGTTTCCACGGGATTGCCATCAGCTTTGCCTGTTAAGGTTTCCCCGTTACGGTGCAGTCCACTGCAGCGGTTCGCATTCCCGCTGCAGGCTCCTCACTCAAAGGCCGATGCTCTATCCGCTTGAGCTACGGGCGCGGTATCCAAAATCTCCCGAAAACTTCAACAATGGTCGGGGCAGACGGATTCGAACCGCCGACCCTCTGCTCCCAAAGCAGATGCGCTACCAGGCTGCGCTATGCCCCGCCCGTTCCCCGCTTTCCTGGCCGCCCGCGGCCCGTTCGGCGGGGGCACGATCATACGGATGCCCGCAGAACCCGTCAATTTCAGGCACTTGCTCAAGGAGCGGCCGTGCCGCTTTAGCCGGCGGGCCGCCTTTGTTATCGTCGTCGCCCGCGCAGCCGCAACGGATCGAGGAACCGAAGCCGTGACCACGCTCTTCATCTCCGATCTGCACCTGGAAGCCGACCGGCCCGGGATCGGCGAACAGTTCCTGTCTTTCCTGGACACGGAGGCGGCCACGGCGGACGCGCTCTACATCCTGGGCGACCTGTTCGAGTACTGGATCGGCGACGACGATCCCGATCCCTATTACGCCTCGATGAAGGAGGCGATCTCCGGCCTTACGGATCGCGGCGTGCCCGTGTACTTCATGCACGGCAACCGGGATTTCATGATCGGCGAGAGCTTCGCCGCCGAGACCGGCGTGCAGTTGCTGAACGACCCGGCGCCCGTGAACATCTACGGGACGCCGGTCCTGCTGAGCCACGGCGACGCGCTCTGCACGGACGACGTCAAATACCAGGAGGTGCGGCGGATGACGCGCAATCCGGCGTGGCAGACCGCCATGCTCGGCAAGCCCGTCGCAGAGCGGCGCGCCATCGCGGAGCAGGCGCGCGCCGACAGCATGGCGCACGGCGGCGCTATCGACCTCACGATCTCGGACGTCAACCAGGCGGCGGTGGAGGCCCTCCTCCGTAGTCAAGACGTGCGGACGCTGCTGCACGGCCACACCCACCGGCCGGCGGTGCACGAGTTTCCGCTCGACGGCCGGCCGGCGATGCGGATCGTGCTGGGGGACTGGTACGAGCAGGGCAGCGTCGTGCGCTGGGACGAGGACGGGCCGGAGCTGAGCGTGCTGCAGCGGTGACCCGTTGGAGCCCGCCATTGCGGGCGACCGGTAAAGCGCACAACGAAGCCTCGTTAGCACTTACCTCCACAACCGCGCGCCCAGGGGACGTCGATAATCCTCCTACCGGTCGCCCGCAATGGCGGGCTCCAACGGGCGCTCCGATCGGGGCACGCCGCTGTGGAAACGGAAGTCGGGGTCCGGGGTCCCGACCAGGTCGGCCTCGAGGGACTTGAGCTCCGCAAGGCGCTCGTCGAATCCGGCGTCATCCAACCCGGTCTCCGAGCGCGCGAACGCGAGGTAGTGCTCGAAGTGCCGCGCCTCGGAGGCCAGCAAGCCGCGGTAGAAATCCGCGAGCCGCTGCGGCAGGCGCGGCGCCAGCACGGCAAAGCGCTCGCACGAGCGCGCTTCGATCAGCGCGCCGACGAGCAGCTTGTCGAGCAGCCGCTCCGGCTCGCTCGCCCGCACGGCTGCGTTGAGCTTCGAGGCGTAACGCGAGGCCGTGAGCTTTTCGAACGGGACGCCGAAGGCATCGAGCATCGCTCTCACCTGCTCGAAATGCCGGAGCTCCTCGCGCGCAAGCCGCGACATCCGGTCCGCAAGCGCGCGGCGCTCGGAATAGCGATAAATGAGCGCCAGCGCGGCCGAGGCGGCCTTGAGCTCGCAGTTGGCGTGATCGAGCAGGAGCTCCGGCAACCGGCCGCAGGCCTCAATGACCCAGCGCTCCGCCGTCCCGCTCTCCAGGAACGCGGCGACCGGCGCGGGCACGGCCCCGCTCAAAGCCATGCCGCCACCTCGTCGGCGGTCTGCAGGCGATCTTCCGGGCGCTTCGCGAGCAGCCGGTCCACCAGTTGCTGGTGCCGCGCCAGCCGCTCGGGCAGCCGCGGCACGGGCGCGTGGCTGTGCTTGTAGATGATGCCCATCGCGTTCGCGGCCCGGAACGGCTTCCTGCCCGTCAGCATCTCGTAGAAGATGACGCCGAGGCTGTAGATGTCGCTGCGCGCGTCGACGTCGTCGGCGTGCCCCTGCTCGGGACTCATGTAATAAGGTGTGCCGAAGATCTCGCCGCTGCCGGTGATTTCCTGCTGCAGGCGCATGCGCTTCGCCAGCCCGAAATCGATCAGCGCCACGCTGCCGTCGGCGCGCAGCATGATGTTCGCGGGCTTCAGATCCCGGTGCAGGATGCCGACGGCGTGCACCTTGGCCAGCGCGCTCGCGATCTGCCGCGTGTAACTGACGGCATCCGCTTCCACGATACCCGCCTGGATCTTCTGCTTCAGGTCGCCACCGGGCAGGTATTCCATCGCAATGTGCGCGTGCTCGTCACTCACCCCGAGATCGTGGATGCGGACGATGTTCGGATGATGCAGCTCCGCGATCATCTCGTATTCCTGCAGGAACCGGTCGAACGCGCCGATGCCCTCCGAGAGGTCCGGAACCTGCCGCAGCACCTTCAGGATTACGCGTTCGCCGCCCGCCTCCCGCTCGGCGAGGTAGACCGCGGAATGCGCGCTCGACGACAGTTTCTCGATGAAACGATAGCCTTTCACGAGCGGGCTGATGCCCGTGCGCAGGTCGCCGACGAACAGCGTGGCCGTGGACGAGCCCCGGCGCCGGGCGCGCAGGACGTCGCCCAGGCGCACGACGAGCTCCTGGTGTCTGAACCCCTTGCGCGAGAAAACGGCTGCGGCGCCCGCGCTGACCGCGAGCCGCCGCGTGTCCTGGCTGCTGCAGAAGTAGGCGACCGGCGGGAAGGACGGGTTGCGGAGGAACGTCTGGAGGGTTTCCAGGCCGCTGCGATCGCCCTGGTTGTCGCCGAGCAGGACGAGGTCATTGCCCGCGCCGCTGAACGCCTCGGGCAGGTGCCCGGCTTCCCCGGGGTCGTAGAACGTGATCGCCGCATCCGGCCAGTGCGTGGTGACGTGGTGCATCAGCAGCGCGCGAAACTCGCGCTGCCGATCGATGATCATGATCCTGGGATGCATGCCGGCGCAGGCTGTGTCGATCGGCGGAACGCCGCGAACCGGGCGTCACATACCGACGGCGGTATCGGTCCGGTCGTCGTCGCCGATACCGGACCCGTCGGCTTCCGCGGCTTGCGCTTTCCTTGCGCGCTCCTTCGCACGGTCGCTGCGCACGACTTCGAGCCGCCGCAGGTACTCCGGCGTGACGTCGCCCGTCACGTACTCGCCGGAAAAGCAGGACGTGTCGAATTCCGTGATCTCGGAATTGTCGTGCCGCACCGAGCGGATCAGCCCGTGCAGGTCGAGGTAGATCAGCCGGTCGGCGCCGATGAGCTTACGGATCTCCTCGATCGAGCGGCCGCTCGCGATCAGCTCGGACGCGGCCGGCATGTCGATGCCGTAGACCATGGGGTAGCGGACCGGGGGCGCCGCGGAGGCGAAATACACCCGCCGCGCGCCCGCCTCGCGGGCCATCTGGATGATCTGCTTCGACGTCGTGCCGCGCACGATGGAATCGTCGACCAGCAGCACGTTCTTGCCGCGGAACTCGAGATCGATCGCGTTCAGCTTGCGGCGCACGGATTCTGCGCGCTCCGCCTGCCCCGGCATGATGAAGGTGCGGCCGATGTAGCGGTTCTTGATGAAACCTTCGCGGTACTTGACGCCGAGGTGGTAGGCGGCCTGCACCGCCGCCGTCCGGCTGGTGTCCGGTATGGGAATGATGACGTCGATGTCGTGGTCCGGCCACTCGCGCACGATCTGGCCGGCGAGCTCCTCGCCCATGCGCAGCCGCGCCTTGTACACCGACAGGTTGTCCATGATGGAATCGGGCCGCGCGAGATACACGAATTCGAAGATGCAGGGCGTATGGCGCGTCTCGCCGGGATAGTCGCGGCTGTGCAGGATGCCTTCGTTCTCGATGTACACGGCTTCGCCGGGCTGCAGGTCCCGCAGCTTCCTGAACCGCAGGATGTCCAGCGCCACGCTTTCCGAGGCGACCATGTACTCGGGCCCGTCGGGCGTGTCGCGCTGCCCGAGGATGAGCGGGCGGATGCCGTGCGGATCGCGGAACGCGACGACGCCGTGGCCCACGACCAGCGCGGCGACGGCGTAGCCGCCGGAGCAGCGCCGGTGCACGGCTTCCACGGCATCGAAGATCTGGGCGGGCGTCGCGCGGCCGTTGGTGCGGCCCTGCAGCTCGTGCGCGAACACGTTCAGCAGCACCTCGGAGTCGGAGCCGGTGTTGAGATGCCGGCTATCCTCGTGCACGAGAAGATCCTTCAGCTCCTCGAAATTCGTGAGATTGCCGTTGTGCGCGAGGCAGATGCCGAACGGCGAATTGACGTAGAACGGCTGCGCTTCCGCCGGCTGGGAGCCGCCGGCGGTCGGATAGCGGACGTGCCCGAGACCGACGTTGCCGGTGAGCCGCAGCATGTGGCGCTGGTGAAAGACGTCGCGCACCAGCCCGTTGCTCTTCCGCGACTGCAAGCCGTCCTCGCCGCAGGTCACGATGCCGGCGGCATCCTGGCCGCGGTGCTGCAGCACGGTCAGGGCGTCGTAAATCGCCTGGTTCACCGCGCCCTTGCCAACTATGCCCACTACGCCGCACATGGTTGTCTCTTTGTCATCCCTCCGGGCCGGCCGCCGCCGCGGGATCGGCCGTCAACATCTCGACGCCTTTCGGCGCCATCACGCGAATCCAGTCGGCCACGGCCGCGCCGTAGGGAATCAGCCGGGATTCGCGCCACCAGCCGTCATTGTCGAACGCCGCGAGCTGTCCGCCGATCACGAACACGCCCACGAGCAAGGCGCCGCGGCAGAAGCCGAACACCCCGCCCAGCGCCCGGTCGGTTCCGTTCAGGACGGACAGCCGCATCGCTTTCGACAGGATCCACCCCAGCAAGCCGCCGACGACGAGGACGGCGACGAATATCAGTGCGCGGCCGAACCAAAGTTCCAGTCCGTCCGAGCCGAGCCAGTCCTCGCCCAGGCGGCCGGCGTCCGCGCCGAAATTCAGCGCCGCCCAGATGGCCACCAGCAGGGTGACGATCGAGATCGCTTCCTTGACGAACCCGCGGAACAGCCCGACGGCGATGGAAATCACGATGGCAACGGCAATGACAATGTCGATGATCGGCATCTGGCTGTCTCGTTTGCGAGACAGTGCACGATATCGCGGTCCCGCCTCCGGCGGCGATAGTAACAGAAGCTCATCCGCCGCATCAGGGATGCGGCACGACCTGCCCGTCGATGTTGTCGGTCGCGAGCTTCGCGGCGACCGCTTCCGCGCTGGCGCGGTCTTTCTGGGGCCCGATGCGCACGCGGTGCAGCTCGCCTTCGTCCGTCTGCACCTGGCTGATGAAAGCGGCGTAGCCTTGCTCCCGCAGCCCGGCGGCGAGCCGGTCCGCGTTCTCCTTGTTGGAGAAGCTGCCGATTTGCACGGCCCACATGCCGGTGGCCGATGCGGCGTCCGTGTTTCCCGCGGCCGTGGCGGCGGGCGGCGCCGCCTGATCATCCGCGGGGGGCTCGGGTTCCGGCTCGGCTTCCGCCGGGGGCGCGCTTTGCTCCAGGACCGCCGCCACGGCGGGGGCCTCGCGGTCTTGCGCGGCGGCAGGCGGTGGCGACTCGGCGCCGGCGGCAGTGGAATGCGTGGAGACGGGACGGATTTCGGGTTGCGAGCTCGACACCGGCAGCGGCTGGTCCCGGTCGAGCCGGAGCACCACCGTGCGGCGGTCGTCCGCGCCGTCCTGTCCCGGCAGCGTAACCGGTTCGCTGATCCTTTCCCCGTCCGGCGTCGGGCCGTCGAGGAACACGGGCACCACGAGCACGGCGATCACCACCAGCACGACGGCCCCGACTATACGTTCCTTGAGCGCGCGATCCATGCCGCGCGAGTATATCGCATGCAGTGTGATCCGCGCTGCTGCAGGAGCGTCTCACGGGCGACACGGCGCCAGGCTGTGGAGCGCCCGTGGGAGGGGCCTCCTGCATCGCCCGTGGGACGGGCTCCTACCTGCTCCGTTCAGCGTCCGCGGATTGCAGCCACGTCAGGGCGGGGCCGACGGTGTAGAAGGAACCGGTGACCAGCACGAGCGTGTTGCCGCTCGCGTGTTCATTCACGTGGCGAAGCGCGTCGGCCGGCGTGTCCATGACGAGACAAGGCTTGTTGCAGCGGTTCGCGACGAGCGACGCGAGCTCGCGCGCCGCGATCGCGCGCGGGCTGGCCGGCGTCACGGCGATCCAGTTGTCGACCCGCGGCTGCAGCGCATCGACGATGCCCGCGGCGTCTTTATCCGCCAGTACGCCGATGATGGCCGTGACCGGGCCGGGATGCGCCAGCTCGCCCAGGGACTCGCCGAGCACCCTCGCCGCATCGGGGTTGTGCGCGACATCGAGCAGCCGGCGGCCGCGGCCCGCCTCCAGCCACTGGAAACGTCCGGGCACACTGATGCGCCCGAATGCGCGGTTGACGGTATCCTGCACGAGCACGCCGCCGAGCGACATCGCTTCGCAGGCGGCCAGCACGGCCGAAGCATTGCGGAGTTGCACGCTGCCGTACAACGCCGGCACGGCGAGGCCATCCAGCGACGCGGCGCGCCCGCGCCAGCGCCACCGGCTCTCGTCGCCGCGCGCATAACCGAAATCCCGCCCGGCCAGCCGCAGGTCGGCGCCGATCCGCTCCGCTTCCGATTCGATCGCCCGCGGCACCGCCTCCGAGCCGAACACCAGCGGCCTGCCGGCGCGCATGATGCCGGCCTTCTCCCGCGCGATCGTCTCCACGTCCGGCCCCAGCCAGTCGCAGTGATCGAGCGTCACGTTCGTGACGATCCCGGCGTCCGGCTCCACCGCGTTCACCGCATCGAGACGCCCGCCCATCCCGATCTCCAGCACCAGCGACTCCGCCCCCGCGCGCTCGAACACCACCAGCGCCGCCAGCGTCCCGTACTCGAAATACGTCAGCGGCACCCCCTGCCGCAGCGCTTCCACCCGTGCGAACGCCGCCACGATCTCCGCATCCCCCACCGGCGCGCCATCCACGCGAATGCGCTCGTTGTACTGGACGATGTGGGGCGACGTGTAGCATCCGACGGTGCCGCCCAGCTCCCGGAACAGGGACTCCAGCATCGCCGCGCAAGACCCCTTCCCGTTCGTGCCCGCGACGTGCACGACCCGCGCCGGCCGGCCGAGCTCGAGCCGGCCCATGACTTCCTGCACGCGTTCCAGCCCGAGGTCGATCTCGCGCGGCGAGAGCGTCTCCAGCCACGCCAGCCAGTCGTTGAGCGTGTCGAACGGCGTTTCCGGGTGCTGTTGCATGGTGCCCATTATTCATGAACGTGGCTGCGTTGGCGCGGTCGGTCGTGCCGGGCCGGAAGGCTGTCGCTGCGTTTACGCGGTCGGCCGCACCGGCGGGGGGTGCTTGGGGGAATGGCTCCCTCCGGGCCCTGCGGGCCCTGCGGTCCGCTTTATTTCCCCCAAACACCCCCCGCCGGCACGGCCGACCGCTCCGTGGGTGGCCGGGGCTTCGGCGGGGCGGTCGTTGGGCTGACGGGTGTGCGATCGTTGGGGGTGTTGTCGCCCGTGGGACGGGCTCCTACGGGGGGGGGCGGAACTTCGGCGGGGCGGTCGTTGGTTTGACGGGCGTGGGATCGTCGGGGGTGTTGTCGCCCGTGGGACGGGCTCCTACGGGTGCGGGGTCCGGTGTGGGAGCCCGTCTCACGGGCGACTCGGCGGTCACGGTTCGCACCCGAGGAAGCGTCGGCCAACACACCGTCGGGCATTTCGAAATCGCCACCGCCGGTGCGGGCGGAGCCGTGGCCGGGGGAGGCCTTTGGCGGAACTTCCGCGGACCGGAGGTCCCGCAGGGACCGGAGGGAGCCATTTCGCCAAAGGCCTCCCCCGGTCGCGGCTCCGCCTGGCTACGGAATTCGCACTCCGATCGCGGCTCCGCCTGGCTACGGAATTCGCACCCCGATCGCGGCTCCGCCTGGCTACGGAATTCGCACTCCCGGCCGCGGCTCCGCCAGCCACAGTGCCGACCTACGGCGCATGCCAATACTCGCGATTACTTTTCCGGTTCTCGCTCTGCAGAACCACCCCCGTGTCCGGGCAGACCCGGTATGCGATCGCCCCGGAGGTGGCGGTGTTGAGGACCTGCGCACCTGCCGCCTCCCAGCGGGCAACCACGTCCGGCTTGGGGAAGCCCCAGCGGTTGTCGTAGCCGGCCGACACGATCGCGGCGGCCGGCTGCAGGGCTTCCACGAATGCCGCGGTGGAGGACGTGCGGCTGCCGTGGTGGGGAACGACGGCGAGGTCCACGGGTGCGAGCACGCCGGTGTACACGAGGTGGCTTTCCGCGGGTGCTTCGATGTCGCCGGTGAGCAGGAGACGATGTTCGCCGACGGCGATTTCCAGCACGCAAGAGCCGTCGTTATCGGACGCGACGGTGTAGCCGTCGTCGGGATGGAGAAACGTGAACCGGACCCCGTCCCAGATCCAGGCCTGTCCCTGCCGGCAGCGGCGCTGGAAACGGTCGATCCATGCCAGCCGCTGGCCCGCGAACATTTCCGCGACGTCGACGGCTTGCAGGAGGGACCGCACGCCGCCCGCATGATCGTTGTCGGCGTGGCTGACCGTGAGCAGGTCGACCTTGCGCACGCCGAGCGAGCGGAGGTACGGCAC
>DASSBS010000103.1:0-18818 GCA_035698445.1 Woeseiaceae bacterium | reverse complement strand
ACTGGCTCCGGCGGCACCCTGTTCTCGCCGGGCACGCGGGTGACCGGCGCGCAGTTCGCGGGCTGCGAGCCGCTGCCGACCGGGCCCTTCGAGATCTACGAGATCCAGGGCGAGGGCGCGGCATCCCCGTTCGTGGGCCGGCTGATCCAGTCGGTCGACAACGTCGTCACGGCGGTGTCGACGGACGGCTTCTTCATGCAGACGCCGGCGTCGCGCAGCGACGGCGACGTCGACACCTCCGACGGCATCTTCGTGTTCACCGGCGACGCGCCGGGAGTCGCGGTCGGCGACCAGGTGGACGTCACTGCGCGCGTGCAGGAATTCTTCGACTTCACGGAATTCAGCGGCGACCCGGTGGTGCAGGTCGACGGCAGCGGTCTTGCGCTCCCGCCGGCGGTGGTGTTCGATGCCACGGTGCCCTCGCCCGACCCGGCGGCGCCGAGCTGCGTGCTGGAGTACGAGTGCTACGAAGGCATGCTGGTGTCGATCGCCGAGGGCACTGTCACCGGCTCGAACCAGCATTTCGGCTCCGATCCCGTGGCCGAAGTGCACGTCACGGCAGCGCCGGAACGCGTCTTCCGCGAGCCGGGCGTCGAGTTTCCGGGCATTCCGTCGGAGCCGGCAATCCCGGTGTGGGACGGCAACCCTGAAGTGTTCGAGCTCGACCCCGACAAGCTCGGACTCCCGAATGAAATCATTCCCGGCGGCTCGCGCTTTTCGGCCACCGGCGTGCTCGGCTTCGAGTTCGGCGGCTACGAGCTGTGGCCCTCGAGCCTGTCGTTCGAGCCGCTGCCGATCCCGCGGCCGGTGCGCGCGCGGGCGGCGGGCGAGTTCACCATCGGCAGCCTGAACCTGTTCCGGCTGTTCGACGACGTGAACGATCCGCCGGGCACCAACACGCTGGGCGAACCGCGCGACGACGAAGTGGTGTCGTCCGAGGAATACGCCACTCGCCGGGCCAAGTTCGTTGCCTACATCCTCGACGTGCTCGGCGCGCCGGACATCCTCGCGGTCGAAGAGGCCGAGAAGCTCGCGGTGCTGGAAAACCTCGCGGCCGATATCGCGGCGGCGAACCCGGGTGTCCGCTACACGGCGTACCTGCAGGAAGGTAACGACATCGGATCGATCGACGTCGGCTTCCTCGTGCGGGACACGGTCGCGGTCGATGCCGTGACGCAACTCGGGCGCGACGAGATCTTCGATTTCGACGGCTCGCCGCTGCACGACCGGCCGCCGCTGTTGCTGGAAGGCCGCGTGCTCGCCGGCGAGGATTACCCGATCACTGTGATGGTCGTGCACAACCGCTCGCTAAGCGGCATCGAGGATTCGCATCGCGTGCGGTTGAAACGGCTGACGCAGGCGCAGTCGATCGCGGCCCGCGTGCAGGCGATGCAGGAGGAGAACCCGGATCTGCGGCTGGCCATCGTCGGCGACTTCAACGCTTTCGAGTTCACCGACGGCTTCGTGGATGCCGTCGGCCAGATCGCGGGCCACTTCGATCCGGAGCAGAACCTGTTGTCAGGGCCCGACCTCGTCACGCCGGATCTCATCGACCAGGTGCTGTCCATCGGCGCGGCCGAGCGCTACTCCTTCATCTTCGGCGGCTCGGCGCAGGTGCTCGACCATGCGCTGACCAGCAGGGCGCTGGACGCCTCCGTGCGCGGGTTCGAATACGGGCGCGGCAACGCCGACGCGGCGGAGGTCCTGCTCGAAGACGCGACGACCCCGCTCCGGTCCTCCGATCACGACGGCCTGGTGCTTTTCATCACCACGGACGTCGATGCGGACGGCGTGAACGACGACGGGGATTTCTGCCCGATGACGGGGATCCCGGAAGCAGTGCTGGCGTCAGCGCTCGGCATCAACCGCTGGGCGCTGGTCGACGGCGACGCCGCCTTCGACACCCGCGCGCCCGGGGGCGAAGGCCCGGCGGCGGCGTTCTCGACCGCCGATACGGCAGGCTGCTCCTGCGCCCAGATCATCGCCGCCCAGGGCCTCGGCACCGGCCACAGCAAATTCGGCTGCAGCCTCGGCGTAATGCGGCACTGGGTAAGCCTGGTCAGCCCGTAGCGGGCGCCGCGTCGCCCGTGGGACGGGCTCCTGCACGGATCCCGCACCTGTAGGAGCCCGTCCCACGGGCGACAGGCATTAGCGCTGCGCCTTCGGGGCCCGCTCCCCCCTCGCCAGCGGTATTACCGGTACCGATCCATTACACGGGCCAGCGTTTCGCGACCCGGGTTCAGCTCGTCGTAGGGGATTTTGGAGAGGGGCCGGTCGACGCTGCCGGACAGGGCGTGCATGTCGCCCATTTCCTCGTCGATGTAGAGGAGGCCGGTGATGATCTCGCCGGCGCGGACGGTGTCGCGCAGGTAGGAGAACGCGGCGGCGCGGCTGGTCGGGTCGTATTGCGCGTCGACCTTGCGGAACACGATCTTGCTGCCGTCGTGGAGTTGCACCGGCATCGCCTCGCCGGCGTCGTAGGCCGTCATGATCTCCTGGGCCGGCGGCACGAAATCCGTGTCGATCACGTGATGGTAATGCTGGCGGGTGTGCGCGTAGCTCTTGGTCGAGCCCTCGTGATCGTTGAACGTCACGCAGGGGCTGATGATGTCGAGCACCGCGAAACCCTTGTGCGTGAGCGCGCCCTTGATCAGCGGCACCATCTGCTGCTTGTCGCCGGAGAAGCTCCGGGCGATGTAGGTCGCGCCGAGGCTGATCGCGGTGCTGATCGGGTCTATGGGCATCTGCCGGTTCGCCGGGCCCTTCTTCGCCTTGCTGCCGACGTCGGCGGAAGCCGAGTACTGCCCTTTCGTGAGCCCGTACACGCCGTTGTTCTCGATGATGTAGCACATGTCCAGGTTGCGCCGGATCGCGTGCGCGAACTGCCCCATGCCGATCGAGAGCGAATCCCCGTCGCCGGAGACGCCAATGTAGACGAGGTCCTTGTTGGCCGCGTTCGCGCCGGTCGTGACCGAGGGCATGCGCCCGTGCACCGAGTTGAAGCCGTGCGACGGGCTGACGAAATACGCCGGCGTCTTGGACGAGCAGCCGATGCCGCTCATCTTGCCGAGCCTGTGCGGCTCGATGCCGAGCTCGAACACCGCCTGGATGATCGCCGCGGTGATGGAATCGTGGCCGCAGCCGGCGCAAAGGGTCGACACGGTGCCCTCGTAGTCGCGCGCGGTGAGGCCGAGCTTGTTGCGCGGTAGCTTCGGGTGGGCGACCTTTGGTTTGGGGATGTAGCTCATGGTTCCGTCGTTTATCAGCGATTGGTCGCCCGTGAGACGGGCTCCTACAGGGATGCGGCGCGGCCTTTTGACTGGTCCGCGAGAATCTTGTCGACCACGAAATTGGCGGAGAGCGGCATGCCGTCATAGTGCAGCACGCGCACGAGCTTCGAGGCCGGCACTTCCAGGTCCAGGATCAGCAGCGAGCGTAGTTGCGCGTCGCGGTTCTGCTCCACGACGTACACGCGGTCGTGCTTGTCGATGAATTGCCGGACCGCTTCGCTGAAGGGGAAGGCCTTCACGCGGCAGTAATTGAGCCCGCTGCCCTTCGCCTTCAGCTTGCCCAATGCCTCGTGCACCGCGCCGTCACAGCTCCCGAGCGACAGGATGGCGCTCTTGTTGAATTTCGAATACTCGATTTCCGGCTGCGGCACGAGGTCACGCGCCGTTTCCCATTTCGCCAGCAGCCGGTCGACGACTTCCTGGTACTCGGCGGCGTCCTCGGTGTACGCACCGAACTTGTTGTGCCCCGAGCCGCGCGTGAAAAACGAGCCCTTCGGGTGCTCGCCCGGGAGCGTCCGGTAGGTGATGCCGTCGCCGTCGCTATCGAGGTAGCGGTAGAACTTTTCCATGCCTTCGAGCTGCTCGGCTGTCAGCACCTTCCCGCGGTCCGGCTGGTACGACTCGTCCCACAGCAGGTCCGGGCACATCCAGTCGTTCATGCCGATGTCGAGGTCCGACAGCACCATCACGGGCGTCTGCAGCCGGTCGGCCAGGTCGAATGCGGTCACGGCCAGGTAGAAGCACTCTTCCGGGTTTGCCGGGAACAGCAGCACGTGGCGCGTGTCACCGTGCGAGGCGTAGGCGCAGCTCAGGAGATCGCATTGCTGCGTGCGCGTCGGCATGCCGGTCGACGGCCCCACGCGCTGCACGTCGAAGATCACGGCGGGCACCTCGGCGTAATAGCCGAACCCTATGAATTCGTTCATCAGCGAAATGCCCGGCCCGCTGGTCGGCGTGAACGCGCGCGCGCCGTTCCAGCTCGCGCCGAGCACCATCCCGATCGCCGACAGCTCGTCCTCCGCCTGCACGACGCAGAATTTCTTGCCGCCGGAGGCCTCGTCCATGCGGAACTGCTTGCAGAAGGACTTGAAGGCATCCATGAGCGAAGTGGACGGCGTGATCGGGTACCACGCGCCGACCGTCGCGCCGGCATAGACGCAGCCGAGCCCGGCGGCCGTGTTGCCGTCGATCATCACGTGGCCTTTGGTCTTGTCGAGCGGCGCCACGTGCACCGGCAGCGGGCAGCCGAAATGCTCCTTCGCGTAGTCGTAGCCGAGGCGGATCGCCTCGAGGTTCGACGCTATCAGGTGCTTCTTCTTCGCAAAGGTTTCTTCCAGTAGCTGCGTGATGACCGCGAGATCCAGGTCGAGCAGTGCCGCCAGCGCGCCGACGTACGCGATGTTCTTCATGAGGATCCGGGCACGCGCGCCCTCGAAGTGCTCGTTGCACAGCTTCGACAGCGGAATCCCGATCACCGTGATGTCTTCCCGGTCCAGCAGCCGGCTGCGCGGCCAGGTCGAGTCGTAGATGAGCCATCCGCCGGAGGCGACTTCCGCCATGTCGCGCGCGTAGGTCTGCGCGTTCATCGCGACCATCACGTCGACGCGGTCGGCCCGCGCCCGGTGCCCGTCGGCGGTAACCCGCACCTCGTACCAGGTCGGCAGGCCCTGGATGTTCGAGGGGAAATAGTTCTTGCCGACGACCGGCACGCCCATGCGGAACACGGACTTCATCAAAAGGCCGTTCGCGCTCGCCGAGCCCGTGCCGTTGACGGTGGCGATCTTGACCGCAAAATCGTTGATGCCGGACATGCCCGCGATTCCTTATCCGGCCGACGCCTTGAGCCGGCGCGGTGCAGGGCGCGGCGATTCGTCCGCGGCGTAGGGAATCAGCAGCGTGGACTTCTGCATGTCCCACGCGCCCGTCGGGCAGCGCTCGGCGCACAGGCTGCAGTGCACGCAGATGTCCTCGTCCTTGACCATCACGCGGCCGGTCTGCGGCAGCGGGCCGGAGACGAAGAGCGGCTGCTCGCGATTCTCCGCCGGCGCCGAGAGGCGCGTCCGGAGGTCGTCCTCCTCGCCGTTATGGGTGATCGTGAGGCAGTTGACCGGGCACACGTCGATGCAGGCGTCGCACTCGATGCAGAGCTTGTCCGTGAAGACCGTCTGGATATCGCAGTTGAGGCAGCGCTCCACTTCCTCGAGCGCCTGCTCGGGCGTGAAGCCGAGCTCGACCTCGATGTCGATCTTCTTGAAACGTTCCCTAAGGCCGACGTGCGGCATGAGCCGGCGCTCGGCCGGGTCGTAATAATTCGAGAAGCTCCACTCGTGCATGCCCATCTTCTGGCTGGACAGGTTCATGCCGTACGGCAGTCGCTCGTGGACGTCCTCGCCGAAGCAGTACTTGTGGATGGAGATGGCCGCTTCGTGCCCGTGTGCGACGGCCCAGATGATGTTCTTCGGCCCGAAGGCGGAATCGCCGCCGAAGAACACGCCCGGCCGCGCGCACGTCATCGTCTTCTCGTCGACCACCGGGCAGTCCCACTGGTCGAATTCGATGCCCAGGTCGCGCTCGATCCAGGGAAAGGCGTTCTCCTGCCCGATGGCCAGGATGACGTCGTCGCAGGGAATCGTGACTTCGCCCACCACCGTGCCGCGGTCGATGCGGCCACGCTCGTCGAACTCGTACTCCAGCTTGTCGAACTTCATGCCGACGAGCTTGCCGTTCTCGACGACGAACTCCTTCGGCGAATGATTGACGAGGATCTCGACGTTCTCTTCCTCGGCGTCCTCGAGCTCCCATTCCGACGCCTTGAAGAAGCCGCGCGGCTTGCGCGCCATCACCTTGACGTCGTCGGCGCCGAGCCGTAGCGAGCTGCGGCAGCAATCCATCGCGGTGTTGCCGACGCCGATGATGAGCACCTTTTTCCCGATCGATTCCGTGTGCCCAAACGCGATCGACTCCAGCCAGTCGATGCCGATGTGCACGTTTTCCGTATCGTGCCGCCCCGGCAGCTCCAGTTCCTTGCCGCGGGGCGCGCCGGTGCCGACGAACACCGCGTCGAAACCGCCGTCCGCGAGCAGCGTTTTCAGGCTGTCGATGCGGTGGTTGAGCTTGACATCGGCGCCCATGTCGACGATGTAGCCGATCTCCTCGTCGAGCACTTTCGGCGGCAGGCGGAACTGCGGGATATTGGTCCGCATCAGCCCGCCGGTAGTGGCGTGCGCCTCGAAAATGGTGATGTCGTAGCCGAGCGGCAGCAGGTCATTGGCGACCGTAAGGGAGGCGCAGCCGGCGCCGATCAGCGCCACTTTCTTGCCATTACGGGTTTCCGGCGCCCGCGGCAGCCGGTCCGTGATGTCGCCGCGCCCGTCGGCGGCCACGCGTTTCAGCCGGCAGATGGCGACGGGCTTGTCCTCGACGCGCCCGCGGCGGCACGCGGGCTCGCAGGGACGGTCGCAGACGCGCCCCAGTATCCCCGGGAACACGTTCGACTGCCGGTTCAGCATGTACGCGTCGCCGAACCGGCCCTGCGCGATGAGGCGGATATAGCCGGGCACGTCGGTGTGGGCGGGGCAGGCCCACTGACAGTCGACTACCTTGTGGAAATAATCCGGGTTGGATGTGTCTGTTGGCTTCATTCCGATGCCGCGCCGGGTCGCATTCGTCCCTGGTCCCAAACGTCCGACAGCCGGGCGATATGCCGGCAAGGATAGCGGGATCGCCCGGAAAGTAAACAGTTTTGTCGCGTAAGCGTGCGGCGCGTCCTGTAACTACTACGACAGCGAAAAACGTCCACCGTTCGTCACAAAAGCGAATCGTTGGAGCCCGCCATTGCGGGCGACCGGCAAAGTGCACGCCGAAGGCGCGTTGGCAACGGTCCGGAAGCGCCGTGCCACGGTGTTACCGCTTACCGGTCGCCCGCAAGGGCGGGCTCCAACGGCGCCGGGTCCTTACTGTCGGCCGCGGTTGAGCTGCAGGCGCTGGCCTGCGACGACGCCCGTTGGAGCGCCGTCGCCGTACACCACCCTGCCGTTCACGAGCGTCGTGTCGATGCTGGAGCGGAAGGTGTGGCCCTCGAACGGCGACCACCCGCACTTGTAGAGGAGGTTCGAGCGTTCCACAGTGTGGGGCCGATCGGGATCGACCAGCACCAAATCCGCGAAATACCCCTCCCGCACGTAACCCCGGTCGACCACCCCGTAAATGTCCGCGGGCGCATGGCTCGTGCGCTCGACGATGGTTTCGACCGACAGCTTGCCCTCGGCCGCGAGGTCGAACAGGACCAGCAACGCGTGCTGCACCAGCGGCAGCCCGGCGGGGGCCTCGAAATAGGGATTGCGCTTCTCGTCCAGCGTGTGCGGCGCGTGATCGGTGGCGATGACGTCGATGCGGCCCTCGTTCACGGCGGCGACGAGCGCGGCGCGGTCCTTTGCCGTCTTGATCGCCGGGTTGCATTTGATCAGCGTGCCGAGATCGACGTAGTCGCTCTCGTCGAACCACAGGTGATGCACGCACACCTCGGCCGTGATGCGCTTCTCGAGCCGTCCGGCGCTGGAAAACAGCCCCATTTCGACGGCCGTGGTCAGGTGCAGGATGTGCAGGCGCGCGTCGTGGCGCCGCGCGAGCTCGACGGCCGTGGACGACGATTTGAGGCAGGCGGCGGCGGAGCGGATTGCCGGATGCTCCGACATCGGCACGTCCTCGCCGTACTCGGCCCTGGCCTTTGCCTCGTTTTCGCGAATGGTCGGGGAGTGCTCGCAATGCGTGACGACGAGCAGCGGCGCCTCCGCGAACAGCCGCTCCAGCGCATCCGGGTCGTCCACCAGCATGTCGCCGGTCGACGCGCCCATGAAGCACTTGATGCCGCAGGCTTCATTGACCTCGAGCGCCTGGATTTCGCCGATGTTGTGGTTGGTCGCGCCGAGATAGAACGCGTAATTGGCGCGCGCGCGGCCGGCCGCGCGTTCGTACTTCGCCGCCAGCGCCTCGCGCGTCGTCGTCTGCGGGTTCACGTTCGGCATGTCCATGAAACTCGTGATGCCGCCGGCGATCGCCGCGATCGATTCGCTTTCGATGTCGGCCTTGTGCGTGAGCCCCGGCTCGCGGAAATGCACCTGGTCGTCGATCATGCCGGGCAGGAGGTAACGGCCGCGCGCGTCCAGCACCTCGACGCCCTCGCCCGCCGCGATGCCGCCGGCGATCTTTTCGATGCGCTCGCCCTCTATCAGCACGTCGGCTTCGGCGATCCCGCCGCCGCCGACGACGCGCGCGTTGGTGATGAGGAGCTTGCTCAAAGGCTCGCGAACCGGTCCGTCGCCGACACGAGCTCGTGCACGTTGCCGGGCTCGAACGCCGCGTGGCCGGCATCGGGCACGATCCTGAGGTCCGCTTCCGGCCAGGCGCGCGACAGCTCCCACGCGGTCACCGGCGGGCAGACGACGTCGTAGCGGCCCTGCACGATCACGGCGGGGAGGTGCCGTACCCGCCCGATATCGCGCAGTAGCTGCCCGTCCTCCATGAAGCCGCCGTTCACGAAATAGTGGCTCTCGATGCGGGCCATCGACAGCGCCATGTCGTCTTCCTCGAAAGTCTTCCGGACCTCGGGCCGCGGCAAAAGCGTGCTGGTCGAGCCTTCCCACACCGACCAGGCCTTCGCCGCGCGCAATCGCGACCGGCCGTCCTCGCCGGTCAGCCGCCGGTGATAGGCGTGCAGCAGGTCGCCGCGCTCGCGCTCCGGTATCGGCGCGAGGAAGTCCTGCCAGAGATCCGGGAAGATCTCGCTCACGCCGCGCTGGTAGAACCACTCGATCTCCTTCTCGCGCAGCATGAAAATGCCGCGCAGCACGAGCTCGGTCACCCGCTCCGGGTGCGTTTCGGCGTACGCGAGCGCGAGCGTGCTGCCCCAGGAGCCGCCGAACACCTGCCAGCGCTCGATCCCCAAATGTTGACGCAGCCGTTCGATGTCGTCGACGAGGTGCCACGTGGTGTTGGCCTCGAGGTTCGCGTGCGGCCGGCTGCGCCCCGCGCCGCGCTGGTCGAACAGCACGATGCGGTAGGCGGCGGGATCGAAGAACTGCCGCATCTTCGGCGTCGTGCCCCCGCCCGGACCGCCGTGCAGGAAGACCGCCGGCTTGCCGCGGGGATTACCCGACTCCTCGTAATAGAGCTCGTGGCCGTCGCCGACGTCGAGCATGCCGCTCCGGTTCGGTTCGATGGCGGGATAAAGGGTCCGGCGGAAGGCGATGTCGTCCATCCCCCCATTATGGAAGCGCGGCGACAGGAATGACAAATTCCCGGGAACCGTCCCGCGCGTTGGAGCCCGCCTGCAGGAGCCCGTGAGACGGGCTCCTACAGCTTGTACGAGGGGTCTCTCCGATCCAGCTTGCGCAACAGGCCCGGCCAGGCGAGCTGGCCGCCGAGGCCTTTGGTCACCGCTTTCGCCTGCTCCGCGATGCCGCCGACGATTCTCGAGTCGACGTAGCGCAGCTCGTCGCGGCCCGATTGCGCGAGGAGCTGCACCTGGCAGGCAGTTTCCAGCACGTACGTCGCGAGGAAGGCGTCAGGGATGGTCGGCGCCGCCGTGAGCAGGCCGTGGTTCCTCAGGATCAGGTTGGTTTTGTCGCCGAGGTCCGCGACGAGGCGCGGTTTCTCCTCCGGATTCAGCGCCACGCCTTCGTAATCGTGATAGGCCAGCGACGCGAGCGGGAACAGCGATTGCTGGGAGATCGGCAGCAGCCCGTGTTCCTGCGCGGATACGGCCACCCCGGCTTTCGTATGCGTGTGCAGCACGCAGCCGACGTCGGGCCGCGCCTCGTGCACCGCGCTGTGGATGACGAACCCGGCGGGATTGATATCGAAGGGCGAATCGAGGACCTTGTCGCCGGCCAGGTTCACCTTCACCAGGCTGCTCGCCGTCATCTCCTCGAACAGGAGGCCGTAGGCGTTGATCAGGAAATGCTCGCCGGGGCCGGGCACCCGCGCCGAGATGTGCGTGAAGACGAGGTCATCCCAGCCGTGCATCGCGATGAGGCGGTAACAGGCGGCGAGATCGACGCGCGTCTGCCATTCCTCCGGCGTCACCTGGTCGCGGACGGACAGTGTCTGGGCGGTATTCATGGCGTTCTCCCGGCGGCGGTGAATGCTGCTCCCGGAAAACCTGCCCTTATTCCCGAATGATTGCAACCGTATCCGCTGCTGGTGCATCAAAGGCAACAAGGAAGAGGCACAATGCCGGGCTGGCAGGGCCCGGAGGCGCCCCGACCGCCGCGTCTCCAAGAGTAATACGTAACAAACTAACCCCTTATGCAGTTTGTTTCGTAGCCTGGGACGGTGGGTTCCCCCCACCGTCCTTTTTTTTGGTGCCGGGTCGTACTTTCGTACTTATTACTGCGCCGGTGATGGCACCGGGAACAAGTACGAAAGTACGACCCGGCACCGCACTCGCCGGGAACAAGTACGAAAGTACGACCCGGCACCTACAGGGCGTAGGCCTGGGCGTTGATGTGGCTGATCTTGCCGGCCTGGGACAGCCGGTAGAAGCGCCGCAGCTCGACCAGCGCCTTGCCGCCGTCCCGGTCGAGCCGGGCCGCGAGCCCGTGGCAGAAGCGGGCAGCAAAGTCGTTGGCCGCGCGGTAACGCTCCGCCTGCTCCCGGTCGAGCGCGGGATTGAAGCTCACGTCGCCGAACAGCCAGCCGTGCAGGCGCCGCGCCAGCTCGACGTCGTTCTGGGCGAGCGCCATCAGCCAGGTCGTGACGAACTTGTCGATCTCCGCCTGCATTTCCAGCTCGAGCAGCCTGACGCTCTGCCCCCGCCGCGCCCGCCATACGATGTAATTGAAGTGGCTGATACCTTCCAGCACCTTGCAGAGGTCGTCGAGTTGCGAGGGCTTCAGGGCTGTCAGCGGATCCGCGCGGTCCAGCCGCTCCAGCACGTCCTGATCGAGGTACACCGACAACGCGAGCTCGTTGCCGTCCTGGCGGAGCAGCACGGATTCGTCGGTGTTCGGCACCAGCGCGCCCGAGCCGAGCACGCCGGCCAGCGCGGGGTCGGTGACGAGGAAGTCGGTGACCGCGAAACCATGGTCCACCTGGTAGATGTCGGTCAGGTATTTTTGCAGATCCGCGAGCATTTCAGTGACTGTTCCGGCTGACGGCGTTCGGCATCGGCACGACACCGTTCTGGCGCAGCAGTGCCGCCGCCCGCCGGCTGCCGGTCTTCAGCCAGACCTCATAGGTGCGCAGCAGGTCGATGTCCGAAGAGCGGCGCGCACCGTCGCGGACTTCGTTCAGCACGTCGACGACCACCTGGAACTTGTGCGCCAGCTCCCGGTACACGTGTGCCAGCGCCCGGCCGCGCAGCGTGCCGCGGATCTCCTCCGAGAGCGAGCCGTAGGCGTTGCCGCCCATGTGGATGTAGTAATCGAGGTCGACCAGCCGGTGCGCCAGGCTGTCGGCGAAGAAGCCGGCGATGAACAGGGACACGTCCCCGATGCGCTGCAGCGAGAAGGTCCGCTGCTCGGCGCTCGCGGCCTCGACGGCGTCCACGAGCATGAGCGCGAGCGGCTTGAGGCCGTAAGCTTCCCCGTGATCCTCGTAGAGGTCCTCGGACCGGGAGAACAGGGTCAGCAGGTTGACGACGTAGTGGGCGGCGTGCGGGTCGACATCGACATTCTGCTTTTCGATGGCGGCATCCATCGACTCGCGAAAATAGTCGCGCAGATTCTGCACCGGCACGACCTGCTCGGAAGATGCACGATCACTCATTGCTCTTTTCACCTCGCTCGAGAACCCTCGCAATCGGGCAACGATGTGCAAAGTGACGGCAAGCGCGCGCAATGCTGAATCCGTTCAGCAGTGCGGAACCCGCTTCCACAGAGTTCACCGCACCACGATCTCCCGCCCGTGTCACCAGTGGGAGACATCCTGTGTATATCTCTTTTAGAGCCGCTTCTTTGTGACAAGGTTCACGAACGGCCGGTCAACCCGTCCCGTTTGTAGCACATTTGTGACACTCCACCGACTGCGCCGGCCGCAGGTGCGCCCGAATCGTTTAGAATCCGCGATCGTTACGCCCGTTCGGGAAGAAGCTCCGCCCGCATGCCGATCACGCGCCGATGACCTTCGAGATCGCACTGGTTCTCGCCATCCTGGGCGTCGCGCTGGTCCTGTTCGTAAGCGGCGTCATCCGCATGGACCTGGTGGCGCTGCTGGTGCTCGGCACGCTCGCGGTGACGGGCCTCGTGACCGCCGAGGAGGCGTTCGCCGGCTTCAGCAACCCGGCCGTGATCACGATCTGGGCGATGTTCATCCTGAGCGAGGGGCTCGCGCGCACCGGCATTGCCAACATCATCGGCCAGCAGGTGCTGCGCATCGCGGGCCGGCGCGAGCTCGCGATGGTCATGGTCATCATGATCTCGGCAGCAACGTTGTCGGGCTTCATGAACAACATCGGCGTCGTGGCGCTGATGCTGCCGGTGGTGGTCGACGTCGCGCGCCGCACGCGCATGCCGCCGTCGCGGCTGCTCATCCCGCTCGCCTTCGGCACGCTCCTCGGGGGCCAGACGACGCTCTTCGGCACCTCGCACAACCTGCTCGTGAGCGAGGCGCTGGCGAGCGCGGGGCACCAGTCCTTTTCGGTCTTCGATTTCATCCCGGTCGGGGGCGCGATCGTGGTCACCGGCGTGCTGTTCCTGGGGTTCGTCGGGCGGCTGCTGCTGCCGAAGCGGGCGCGCGTCGACCGCGGGCGCTACCGCAGCCAGCGCTCGCTGCGGGCGCGCTACAAGCTGCAGGAGCAGACGTTCATGCTGCGGGTGCCGGTCGATTCCGTGCTGGTCGGGAAGACCCTGGCGCAAAGCCGCATCGGCGCTTCGACCGGGCTCATCATCCTCGCTTTGATCCGCTTCGGGCGCAGCGAGACGCTGCCGAGCCGGCAGACGGTGCTGCGCCCCGGCGACAGCCTGCTGGTGCAGGGCCGGCTCGAACAGTTCCGGGAGTTGCAGCGCTGGAGCGATCTCGTCATCGAGCGCGAGGCGCCGGTGCTGAAATCCATGGTCGCCGCGCGCGTCGCCTATGCCGAGGTCACGATCGCGGAAGGCTCGCCGCTGGCCTCCGAGCTGGTCCGCGAGGCCGGTTTCCGGAACCGTTTCAACGTCAGCGTCGCGGGCGTGCAGCGCCGCAACAAGTACCGGCTGACCAATCTCGCCTACGTGCCGCTGCGCGCCGGCGACCAGGTACTCGTGCAGGGCGAAAAAGCGTCGATCGACGAGCTGCACAGGTTCTCGGATTTCAGCGAGGTGGTGCCGCGCAACGAGGACGAGCTCAGCGAGGAGTACAAGGCCGATGAGCGCATGTTCGTCGTGCGGCTGCCGAAGTACAGCGACCTGGCGGATGCCACGCTCGGCAAGAGCCGGCTCGCCGACGTGTTCGATTTCCGCGTGCTCGCGATCTTCCGCGAAGGCCGGCTGAACGTGATGCCGAAGGGCGACGAGGTCCTGCTGGGCGGCGACCTGCTGCTGATCGAGGGGCAGCACGAGGACCTCGACGTCCTGCGCGGCCTGCAGGAGCTCGAAATCGAGACGCAGGTGTCGCGCAACCTCGGCGCGTTCGACTCCGAGCGGCTGACGCTGATGGACGCGACGCTGGACCCGCGCAGCCGCCTCGTGGGCAAGTCCGTCGGTGAGCTGAATTTCCGCGAGCGCTACGGGATCGAGCTCGCCGGCATCTGGCGCGAGGGCGAGACGCTGGACGGCAATCTCTCGGAAGAGCGCCTGCAGGTCGGCGACGCGCTGCTCATGCTCGGCCCGCGCGACCGGCTGCAACTCCTGGCGTCCGATTCCGATTTCCTGATCCTGACGCCGCTGGGGCAGGAGCCGCCCGATACCCGGCGCGCGCCGCTGGCGGCGCTCATCATGATCGGCGTCGTCGCCAGCGTGATGGCGGGCCTCGCGCCGCCGCAAGTCGCGGCGGTGGTCGGGGGCAGCATCATGGTGCTGACGGGCTGCCTGACGATGGAACGGGCTTTGCGGGCGATTGACTGGCGGGCGATCTTCCTGATCGCGGGCATGCTGCCGCTCGGCACCGCCATGCAGGAGTCCGGCGCGGCGACTTACCTCTCCGGGCAACTCGTCGGGGTGCTCGGCGATTTCGGACCGTGGTGGGTGGTGGTCGGCTTCTACCTGCTGACGACGCTCTTCACCGTGGTCATTCCCTCCGCGGCGCTCGTCGTGCTGATGTCACCGCTGGTGCTGTCGGCCATGGCGGAGCTCGGTTACGAGCCGCAGTCCGGCATGATGGCGATCGCCATCGCCGCCGGCGCGAGTTTCCTGAGCCCGATCTCGCACCCGGCCAACCTGCTGGTCATGGGCCCGGGCGGTTACCGCTTCACCGATTACATGAAAGTCGGCCTGCCGCTGATGATCGTGGTGTTCATCACGGCGTATTTCCTGATGCCGATCGTGTGGCCGCTGACGCCGGTCACGCCCTGACGTTCGCTGCAAGGAGCCCGTCTCACGGGCGACTGAACCGCCGGCCCTGTGGTCGCCCGTGGGACGGGCTCCTGCGACGGCATTGACCGGGCGTTCCTGCCGTCAGGGGAGCAGGATCGTCGAGCCGGTGGTCTTTCGTGCTTCCAGGTCGCGGTGCGCCTGGGCGGCGTCCCGCAGCGCATAGCGCTGGTTGACCTCGATTTGCAGCACGCCGCGGGCGACGAGCCCGAACAGCTCACCCGCGGCCTCGAGCAGGCGTGCGCGCGTGTCGATGAAATCGAACAGGATGGGCCGCGTGACGTAAAGCGAATGCCGTTTCGCCAGCTCGGACGGCGCGAACGGCTCCACCGGGCCGGAGGCGTTGCCGAAGCTCACCATGACGCCGTGCGGGCGCAGCGAGTCGAGCGAGGCGATAAAGGTATCGCGCCCGACGGAATCGTAAACGGCGGCCACGCCCTCGCCGCCGGTCAGCTCGCGCACGCGTGCCGCGGTATCGCCGCCCCCGGAAAGAATGACGTGATCGCAGCCGTGCGCGCGGGCCAGCCGCGCTTTTTCCTCCGTGCTCACGATACCGATGACCGTCGCACCCAGGTGCTTCGCCCACTGGCTCGCGAATGAGCCGACGCCGCCCGCGGCGGCGTACAGCAGGACGGGGTCGCCCGGCTGCACGCGGTAGCTGCGCCGCAGCAGGTACCAGGCCGTCAGGCCCTTGAGCAGCGCGGCCGCGGCCTGCTCGTCGGTGACGTCGCCAGGAACCGGCACCAGCCGCGCGGCGGGGAAGTTGCGCGCCTCCGAATAGGCATCCGCCGGCCGGCCCGTGTACACCACGCGGTCACCCGGTGCGACCTCCATGACGCCGTGGCCGACCGCCTCGACCACCCCCGCCGCCTCGCTGCCGAGACCGGACGGCAGCTCGAGCGGATAGAGCCCGCTGCGGTGGTAGGTGTCGATGAAGTTGAGCCCGATGGCGGTGTGCCGCACGCGCGCTTCCCCGGGCGCGGGCGGCGGCAACTCGACCGGCTCGAGCTCGAGCACCTCGGGACCGCCGAAGCGGTGCATTCGGATCGCGTTCGTTTGCATGTGCCTCGCCTGCCTTTGCTCCAGCATAGCAAGTGCCGCCGGCCTGCGTGGCGGTTACGCGGGCTTCACATGCTGAAAAGGTTCGCGTCTGTGCTGGATTGAGCGGCGGTCCGGCGGCATCATCGGGGCAGGCTTTGGGCGTAGAGATGTCATCGACAGTCGTCATTGCAGGTGCCGGTCACGCCGCCGGGCAGGTGGTCGCTACCCTGTGCCAGAAGAAATACGCCGGGCAGATCGTTCTCCTCGGCGAGGAATCCTGGCTGCCTTACCAGCGGCCGCCGCTATCCAAGAAATTCCTGGCGGGCGAAATGCCGGCCGAGCGCCTCTACGTCAAGCCGAGCGCGTTTTACGAGAACGCCGGCGTGCAGGTGCGGCTGGACACGCGCGTCGCGAAGATCGACCGGCGCGGAAAATGCGTGATCGACACGGCCGGCCGCGAGACGGGCTACGACAAGCTCGTGCTGGCACTCGGCGCGCGCGTTCGCCGCCTCGATCTGCCGGGCGTCGACCTCGAGGGCGTGCATTACCTGCGGAACGTCCAGGACGTGCACGGGATCCGCGCGCGCATGGGCCCCGGCCGGCGCATCTGCATCGTGGGCGCCGGCTACATCGGGCTGGAGGTGGCCGCGGTGGCGGCGCAGCTCGGCATGGACGTGACCGTGGTCGAGTTGCTCGACCGGGTCATGAAGCGGGTGGTTTCGCCCGAGCTGTCGGCATTCTACGAACGCGAGCACCGCGCGCACGGCGTGAAGCTCCTGCTCGACACGGGGCTGGACGCTTTCGTCGGCGACGGGCAGTTGCGTGGCCTCCTCCTGGCCGACGGCCGGGAGATACCCGCGGACGTCGCGGTGATCGGCATTGGGGTCGTGCCGAACACCGAGCTCGCCGACGACGCGGATCTGCCGGTGAACGACGGCATCGTCGTCGACGAGTACTGCCGTACCGAGGATCCGGACGTCTATGCCGTGGGCGACTGCACGTTTCATCCGAACCCGATCGTCGGGCGCAGCATCCGGCTGGAGTCGGTGCAGAACGCGCTGGAGCAGGCCCGCACCGCCGCCACCGTCATCAGCGGCGAGCAAGCACCATACGCCCAGGTGCCGTGGTTCTGGTCGGACCAGTACGATCTGAAGCTGCAGATCGCCGGCCTGTCGCAGGGCTACGACGACACGGTCCTGCGCGGCAATCCGGACAGCCGCTCCTTCTCCTGCGCGTACCTGCGCGACGGGCGGATGATTGCCGTGGACGCGGTGAACCATCCGAAAGATTTCCTGCAGGCGAAAAAGCTGATCGCGGACGGCGGCGCCGTGAACCGCGCGCGCCTCGCCGATCCGGCCCTCGAGCTGAAGGACGCGGTGTAGGAGCCCGTCTCACGGGCGACCGGCCGCAGGCCGTGATTGCAAAACGTCTCGACGCCCTTGTCGCCCGTGAGACGGGCTCCTGCAACACGATCCAGCGCTATTCGGAGACGGCGATCGTGAGGTGCCCGGTCATGGCCACGGGACCTTGCAGTGCCGAATAGGCCTGCGCGCGCCAGGATTCGACGGCCTCGCTCGCCAGGTCGGCAAAGCGCCCGCTGCCGCCGGTGACCCGCGCGGTACCGAGGGCGCCCGGCCCCACCGTGGTGATCCCGTACCAGCTCCCGCGCCAGCTATCGGCCGCGTTCCAGCGCGCCGGCAGCACGATATTGCGGAAATAACTCCACAGGTTCTCGGTCTGGTCGATGAACAAGGTGCCGCTCTCGGGCAGGTAGACGTGCCACACACTGTTCATCAGGGCTTCCGAAGTGAGCAGGCTCGTCTCTTCGGATTCCGAGCTGAACTTGACGCCGACGCCGGCGGGCGCGCCCCGGCTGTCGGTCAGGATCGCGACCAGGATATTCGTGTGCCGGATTGCCGGCTCCCACAACTCGGCAATGTTCTCCGGATGCGGCTGCACCCGCGACTCGCCATTGTTGGTGAACGCGATGGACTCGGCCGGCACCGCCGAGAAACTGATGTCGAGCAGCCGCTGGTCGGTGACGCTCAGCGGCGACATGGCCGGCGCGGCCGCGAACGGATTGTGATAGAGCGCGAGCAGGAACAGGGCCGCTCCGACCAGCAACCCGACGGTGTAGGAAATGGCGTATTTCATTCGTCGGGCTCCAGCGTGCTCACCAGCGCCGTGACCAGCTCGATCCGGCTGTCGATTGCAAGGCCGCTGGCCGCCGCCTCACCTACGTCGTAATACCGTTCGAACACGCGCCCGCCCAGGTCGGCGAATTCGCGCGTGCCCGCGCGCAGTGTGCCGCTGCGGTAGCCGTCGTTGCCGGCGGCAGGCTGCATCGTGGCGTACAGGGAGCCGCGCGCCGGCAGGTGCAGCGTCCACTCGATCACGGAGCCGGTCGCCGCGCCCGAGCCCGCCATCCGGCTCGCCACGCCGACCACGATGTCGTGGGCGTCGCGGATTTTGAACAGCTCGGCCTGCGCGTCGGCCAGCGTACCGCTCGCCGGCCACTCGAGGCCGGCCGGCACCGTTTCGACACCGGCCATGCCGGCGAGTATCCGGTCTTGCGGCAAGTTGATGTGGAAGACTTCCCGATTGCCGCCATTCGCCTCGACCGAGATGAGCGACGGCTCCCGATGCTGGTCGACCGCCGGCACGAACCAGACCACGCCGGCGGCCGCGAGGGCGCCGCAAAAAATTCCGAAGTAAAAGATCCTGAACACCGCTGCCCCGATCAGCCCGCCCAAAACCGCGAGAATAAGTCAAATGCGCCCGGCCGCTGAGGAACACGGCGGCGAAATGTGAAGCACTGCACAAATCCCGCCACGCGAGCAGGCGCGGGTCACGGTTTTAAATGGTCGAACCGCATTTTTCGCTGCCTGTGGCGGGCGGAGCCGCGGCCGGGGGGTGCCCTTTGCGAAATGGCTCCCTCCGGTCCCTTCGGGACCTCCGGTCCGCGGAAGTTCCGCAAAGGGCA
>DASSBS010000102.1:0-9211 GCA_035698445.1 Woeseiaceae bacterium | reverse complement strand
CCACGGCACAACAAGTACGAAAGTACGACCCGGCACCACCCGTTACCTGGGGATGTCGTGGGTCTCGAGATCGTGGCCCTGCGACCGGTACTCGGCAAACAGCCTGCGGGAGCGCTGCTTGCGGTCTTCATCGGAGGTTACAATCTCGGCGAGCCGCGGGAAAGCATCCGACGCATCCACCCGATCGTCGCTCAGGTTGATCAGCAGGTCGGCGGTGCGCAGCGCTTGCACGCTGCAGCCGATGGTGACCGGCGATTCCACCGGGCCGCCGCCGTGCTCGACGAGCTCATGCGGCACGAAGCTGCCGTCCCGGAAGGTCCACAGCAGGTCGTCGAGATGGCTCGCCTGCCGCGGGTTTGCCGCGTGAATATGCACCGACTGCTCGAGCCGGTAGACCTTTTCGGCGAGCCGGCAGGCGAAAATCTCCCGGGGCGCTTCGCCGGCTGCCTTGAGCAGATAGAAGTCGACCCGGGTCATGAAGGCGGCGTCAGGGCAGGGCGCCCGCCCGTTGCAGCAGGAACTCGGAGAGCATCGGCACCGGCCGGCCGGTTGCCCCTTTGCGCGAACCGGTGCGCCAGGCGGTGCCCGCGATGTCGAGGTGCGCCCAGTCGATCCCCGAGGTGAACTTGCCGAGGAAACAGGCCGCGGTGATCGCCCCGCCCTCCCGGCCGCCGACGTTCGCGAAATCCGCGAAGTTGCTATTGAGCTGGCGCTCGTATTCGGGGCCCATCGGCAGGTGCCAGCCGCGGTCGTCGGCGGCGATGCCGGCCGCCGTGAGGGTCGCGGCCAGCTCGTCGCTGTTGCTCATGATCGCACTTATGTGATGGCCCAGCGCTATGACGCAGGCGCCGGTCAGGGTCGCGACGTCGATCATGAGCGCGGGCTTGAAGCGCCGGGCATAGGTCAGCGCGTCGCACAGGATCAGGCGGCCTTCCGCGTCGGTGTTGAGGATCTCGATCGTCTGGCCGGACAGGCTCTTGACGATGTCGCCCGGCTTGGTCGCGCTGGAGCCCGGCAGGTTTTCGCAAGTCGGTACGATGGCTGTGACGTTCACCGGCAGCTTGAGCCGACTGGCTACGGCAATCGCGCCGATGACGGAGGCGGCGCCGCACATGTCGTATTTCATCTCGTCCATGCCGGGACCGGGCTTCAGGGAAATGCCGCCGGAATCGAAGGTGATGCCCTTGCCGACCAGCACGACCGGGTTCTCCCGCCCCGCGCCCTTGTATTGCATGACGATGAGCTTGGCCGGCTCGTCCGACCCCTGCGTGACCGAGAGGAGCGAGTTCATGCCGAGGCGCTTCATCTCGGGCTCGTTGAGAACGCGTGTCTGCAGGCGCGAGTCGTCCCGCGCCAGCTTCTGGGCCGTCCGCGCGAGGTAGGCCGGTGTGCAGACGTTGGCGGGAAGATTGCCCAGGTCTTTCGCCAGCGACATGGCCGTGACGATCGCATCGGCGTGTTCCGCGCCTTTTTCCGCCGCCGCCCGATCGCCGCCCGATTTCAGCGCGAGGCCGACCTTCTTCAGGGACAGCCTGCCTTTCTTGCGGCTGCTCTTCATTTCGGTAAAGCTGTACAGCCCGTTGCCGACCGTCTCCACCGTGTAACGCGCGAGGTAGTAGGCATTCGTCGAGCCGACGTCCTCCAGCGTGAGATAGTTGACGAGATCCTCGGCCTTGCTGCCCTTGAGCGCGGCCAGCGATGCCTCGAGCGCCTGGCGGAACGCCGCCGCGCCGAATTTTTCCTTTGGGCCCAGTCCGGCGACGGCGACGCGCTGTGCCTTGACGTTCGCAAGTCCCGTGAGAATCCGCGCATCGCCGAGATTGCCCGACAGGTCGCCCGCTCTGACGAGGCGTTTGAGCGCGCCCCCGCTCGCGTTGTCGATCTCGGCCGCGGCGCGTCCGAGGTCGCCTTTCTCAAAGAGACCGACGACGACGCAGCCGCCGGCTCGCCGCGCAGCGCTGCTGGTCGTGGTGAAATACTCCATAGGTTCTGCCTTGTCCGACGCGGGTCCGATGACAAAATCTCCCGGTTCGCCGCACATCCTGGCGCGACGAGCGACTCGCAGTCGACGTTCCCGACGTATATTTTTGTTGTTGGCGGCCCGGCACCAGGACTGTCCCGGACCTGTCAAAACCGCTAGTCTACCCGATTCGCTCGCATTTGGTTAACCCGGACTATTCATCGCCGCCCAGTCGTGTTCCGCATTCTCGATCGTTACATCTTCCGCGAGACCGCCCAGACCTGGCTGGCCGTGACCGGCGTCCTGTTGTTCATCCTGCTCACGAACCAGTTTGCCCGGGTGCTGGGCGAGGTGGCCAAGGACGACTTGCCGAAGGATGCCGTATTCCAGGTGATCGGGCTCACGGCGCTGCAATACCTCACAATCCTGATCCCGATCGGCGTGTTCCTCTCGATCATGCTGGCCATGGGCCGTTTCTATCGCGACAGTGAAATGCCCGCGATGATGGCCTGCCGCGTGGGTCCGGGCAGCGTGTATCGGCCGCTGGTGTGGATGGTCCTGCCGCTCGCCGGCGTCGTCGCCTGGATCGCGATGGACGTTGGTCCGCAAGCGCTCGTGGCCGTCGAGCGTATCGGTCTGGAAGCGCGGCGCCAGGCGGACCTCGCGAGCATCGAGCCCGGGCAGTTCACCACGACGGGCTCGGAGGGCGCCGTGGTATATGCCGAGAACGTGACCGAATCGGGTGCCGTGCAGAATGTGTTCCTGCAGCGGCGTTTCGAGTCGGGGCGCATCGAGGTCGTCGTGGCCGAGCGGGGCGAGCAGCGCGAGACCGAGGATCCGAACACGCGCTACCTCGTGCTCTACGACGGCAGCCGCTACGAAGGCGTGCCCGGCACGACCGACTTCCGGATCATGCAGTTCGGCGAGCACGGCATCCCGTACCGCCTGCCGAGCGTCGAGGCACCCGAGCTCGATCCGGACGAGATGCCGACGCTCGACCTGCTCACGCCCGCTACGACGCTGGAAGCGGCCGAGCTGCACTGGCGTGCCGCCATACCGATTGCCACCCTGATCCTGGCGCTGCTGGCGGTGCCGTTGAGCCGCAGCCAGCCACGCCAGGGCCGCTACGGCCGGATCGCCATCGGGCTGCTGGTGTTCATCATCTATTTCAACCTGCTGAGCGCGGGCAAGGCGTGGCTGGAGCAGGGCACCGTGCCCTTGTCGGTGGGCCTCTGGTGGGTGCACGGGCTGATGCTCGGGCTGGCGCTCCTGCTCCTCGCGGTCAACAACGGCATGCTGCGCCGCTTCCGGAGGCGCTGATCCTCCATGCTCGGTATCCTCACCCGCTATCTACTGCGCACCATCCTGAGCAGCACGTTGCTGGTGCTGCTCGTGCTGCTGGCGCTGGGAGGCCTCTTCGAGTTCATCGGGCAGCTCGACAACGTGCAGGGGAATTTCGGCATTGCGCAGGCGCTCCTGTTTGCGGCCCTGAGATTGCCGCAACTGTCCGTCGAGATGTTGCCGATCGCGGCGCTGATCGGCTCGCTGCTCGGGCTCGGCGGCCTCGCCACCAGCAGCGAGCTCGTCGTGATGCGCACGGCCGGCATCTCGGTCATGCGCTTGATCGGCATGGTCGCCATCGCCGGGTTCGTGCTGATGATCGCGACGGCGCTGATCGGCGAGTTCATCGGACCGCCGATCGATTACTTCGCGCGCCACATGCGCAACGAAGCGCTGTACGAGCAGCAGGACGACGTCGAGAATGATACCTGGGTGAAGGACGGGCCCATCATCCTGCACCTCGAACGCATTAACACCGAGTTCGAGTTCGGCGGCATCTATCTCTATCGTTTCTACGACGATAATTCGCTGCAATCGATTGCGCGGGCGGAGAACGCCGGCATCGACGAAGACGACAAGTGGATACTCGAGAACTTCCGTGCGACGCGCTTTGTCCCGGGCGGCGTGCAGGTCGTGGAATCGTCGCTCGCGATCGAGTCGTTCGACATCGGCAGCGAGCTGCTCGGCATCACGCTGGTCAAGCCGATCAGCCTGTCCGCGCGCGGGCTCATGAGCTACATCAATTATCTCCAGTCGAACGGCCTGGCGGCGGAACGCTACCAGACGGAGCTCTGGTCGCGAATTGCGCGGACCGCGACAGTCGCGATCATGCCGGTGCTCGCGCTGGCGTTCGTCTTCGGCTCGTTGCGCTCGGCCGGCCACGGCACGCGGCTCATCATCGGCGTGCTGATCGGCCTGTTGTACTTCCTCGCGAGCGAGATGCTGGCGAACTCGGGCCAGGTCTTCAACCTCAACCCTGCGATCGTGAGCTGGCTGCCTTCGCTGGCGCTCGTGCTCATCACCGCCTACGCGTTGAGCCGCGTCCGCTGAGGGTCGATCCGGCCGGGTAGTAGCGCAGCCGTGTGCCCGACAACCGGTCGTGCCACGCCAGCCGTTCCGGGTCGCGCAACTGCCACCAGAACCCCAGGCCCGCCGGGAGCCAAGACATGATCGCCGCGAAAAACCGCACGCTGGCCTGCCACACGGACGGCTTGCGCCCCGCCGGCGTTTCGATCCGCAGCCGCCAGGACTGCAGCCCGAGCGTGCGGCCGTAACCCGACCAGAAGCCGACGAAGAACAGGTACGCGACCAGCAGCATCGTCCATCGGTAGGCTTCGTTGCCCGGCTCGACGGCCTCGCCGCCGCGCACGGCGACGAACGGCAGGGTCGCGAGGAACATGAGCGCGAGGACCAGCAGCGAATCGTACAACACCGCTCCCAACCGACGCCCGAGGCTCGCGTTCTCCATCGACGTCAGAGATCGCCGACGAAGTTAATCATCTTCGCGCGCGTCGCTGCGTCCGGCAGCGTGTCTGCGCCGGCGCCGAGATTGTCCACCATGTGCCGCGGATCGCTGGTGGCGGGGATGACGCAGGTCACGGCGGGGTGGCTGACGATGAACTTGAGGAAGAACTGGCCCCAGCTTCCGGCAAACGCGCCGGCCCAGTCCGGCAGCTCGCGCTTGCGCACGGCCCGGAACAGCCGCCCGCTCATGAACGGGCGATTGACCAGCACCGCAACCCCTAAGTCCTGTGCCAGCGGGAATACCCGATCATCCGCGGCGTGCTCGCCGAGCGAGTAGTTGATCTGGATGAAGTTGGGCCGGTACTTCTTCATGAGCGCTGCCATCTCATCCAGCGCGCTCGCCCGGTAATCGGTGACGCCGCTGTAGCGGATGCGCTTCTGCGCCTGCCACTGCCGGATGGTTTCGAGGTGCACGTCGAGGTCGCGCCGGTTGTGCACCTGCATGAGATCGATCACGTCCGTGTTCATGAGATCGGCGGAGCGTTCCATCTGACGGATGCCGGCGACCTTGCCGTCCGTCCAGACCTTGGTCGCCAGGAACAGGCGATCGCGATCGACGCCGCCGGCGATCACGTCGCCAACGACTTTTTCCGCGCGGCCGTACATCGGCGACGAGTCGATGACGCTGCCGCCGTGCTCCACCAGCAGGTCGACGATGCGCCGCGGCGCCTCCAACGCTTCGGGCGTGCCCGGCACGTCGAACACCTGCCAGGTGCCGAGACCGATCACCGGCAGTGCTTCGCCGGAGACGGGAATGGGTCGACTGATCATCGTTTCATTGCTCCGCGAGAATGCCGGCGCGAGCGCTGCCGCGAGTCCGGCGCCGAGAACCTTACGCCGCGTCCAGCCATTATGCCCGCTCATACGCTATTGCTTCCTCCCGGACGTCGCGGCGCCGGTACTCCCGTCCGATCCAGAAGACGAGCAGGCCCCAGACGGCGGCGATCGGCACGCACAGCAGCGCCACGCCGGTGATGGCCATGCCCGCTCCGGACAGCAGCCGAACCGACCACACCGCGATCAGGTCGCTCGCGCGCCACACGGCGGTCTCGACGAAGTTCTTCGCCTTGTATTTCGCCTCGCGCGAGACGACCGAATACAGCATGTCGGAGGCCGGTTTCGTGAGCCCGTACGCGAGTCCCCGCCGGGCCACCTGGAAAACGGCGATGATGATAAAGACCGGATTCAGCGCCAGAAGTGCGAAACCGGCGATCGAGACGAGCGGCAGTACCGCAAGCGTCAAGCCGATGCCGACCCGCTGCACGGCGAACTTGACGATCAGGAGCTGGCCGATGAAGGACAGAGCGTTGGAGAACGTGTCGATGAGCGCGAACACACGCGTCTGCTGGTCGGTTTCGGTGAAGCTCTGGCTGACGAGCTGCGCCATGTAGACGTACATCACGCCGCCGAGGAACAGGGCGAAGAACAAGGCCAGGGCTATCGCGGCGAGGTACGGCGTCTTCAACACCAGGGTGACACCGGCGAGCGGGCTGCCGCCCATGGGTCGTGAGGCGGCCGGTTGATGCCCCGGATCGCCTGCCGCCTGCGCCAGCGACCAGCGCCGCAACCGGTGGACGCAGTACACCGCGAAACCGAGGAGCAGCGCCGCGATCGGCAACAGGTTTTCGAAGCCGATCGGCACGACGACGATGCTCGTCGCGAGCGGGCCGAGAAACGCGCCGGTGCTGCCGCCGGCCGAGATGATGCCGAACAGGCGGCGGCTCTGCTCCGTGTTGTAGATGTCGACCATGAAGCTCCAGAACACGGAGACGACGAAGAGGTTGAAGACGCTCAGCCAGACGAAGAAGGTGCGCGCCACCCAGACCTGGTCGAGCTGGTCCGTGAGCACGGTAAACGCGGCGAAGAACAGCAGGATGTTCGAGATGAAGAAATAGTAGACCCACGGCACGAACGTGCGGCGCGGAAAGCGGGAAGCGATCCAGCCGAAGACCGGAGTTGCGAACAGCATGACGGTAAAAGTGCCGGTGAAGAGCCACTGGATATTCTCCACGCCCCCGACGATCGCCATCGTCTCGCGCACCGGCCGCAGCATGTAATAGGCGGCCAGCAGGCAAAAGAAATAGATGAAGGACCAGAAAACCGCAACGTATTCGCGGCGTTCGACCCCGAACACGCGAAAGGCAAAACGGGATAGCACGGTGTCGGCGGTCGTCATCTTGTTCCGAGGCTTCTTCTTCCGACGACAGGACAGTGCCGGCAACCAGTTCGCGGTATTGTACTATGCGAGCCAAACCGAAAAATGGATCGCCCTGGAACCGGAATCCCGCCTCGGGAACCGGAATCCTGCCGTGGGAACCGGAATCCTGCCTTGTAGGAGCCCGTCATACGGGCGACCGGCACATTGCGCAAGACTGCTCCACCAGCACCGCACACGAACGAAGGGGAATAACAAACAATGGAACCCATCGCCCTGATCACCGCACTCGCCCTCATCCAATACTTCTGGTTCGGCTATCTCGTCTCCGAAGCCCGCGTCCGCCACGACATCAAGGCACCCGCCACCTCCGGTCATCCGGAGTTCGACCGCCGCTTCCGCATCCACCAGAACACGGCCGAGCAGTTGCTGGCGTTCATCCCCGCCGCCTGGCTCTTCGGCTGGTACGTGCACGCCCTCATCGGCGCGCTGATCGGCGTCGCGTTCATCGCCGGCCGTTTCATTTACCAGCAGAGCTACATGAGGGATCCGTCGACGCGCACCCTCGGTGCCGTGCTCAGCGGGGTGGCGACGTTCGTGTTGGTGGCCGGCGGCGCGATCGGCGCGCTGGTGTCGTGGATCGGCTGAGCGGGTTGAAGCGATTCCAGTCTAAAGCTGCGCGGCCTCGACACTGGAGTTGGTTGCAAAGACCGGTAGCCTCTCGAGCTCTTCCCGCGACGCCTGCACTCTGAGGTTGCCGTTGCGATCGATCCTGCCCGGCTCGATGGGAAACGCGAGTGGCCGCGCCCCGACACCGAAATATTCGCCGGCATCGACTACGGCGAGGAACCCGTCGGTCGGCGAACGTACCACGGCAACAATCTTGCCGACCTTCTCGCCCCAGCGTGAAACCGCGGACATGCCGATTAATCGTGCCGCTTTTTCCGCGCCAAAGGGACCGGGAATCTGTTCGATCCGCACCGTCATGGTAGTTGCGTAAGGCATTGGCTTCGCAAGCCCGGAACCCCGTGCGTCGCTGATCAATGCGTCGTTCCTCGACGCCTGCGGCCGTTGCTTTTGCGGCGAGCGCGACACCGGTGTTTCCTCCTCCCGGTTCGGGTAAATTGCCGCAACCCGCTCGGGGTTCTGATCGTGCTGGTCCCGAAGATCGTTCCGGGAGACTTGCTGTGCCGCAGCACCGCTCGAGTAACCGGCGGCGATGGCAGTCAATAAGGTAATTGCAGACAGCATTCGTTGCATAATTCTCACTCCGCAAAGGGGCTTTATTGAATGGCAAGAGGATTGCGCGCTGGACGGCCCTGATCCTCGTTGCTGCGAATGCTGGCGGGGTGATGGGGAATCACCCGGTGCAACTCTGGATGCAAGTTATGTACCGGTGGCGCCGGCACGGCGATTTTCTTCCGGCAGCGACGCGGGCCGGGACGTCTCTCGATATGCGCGCGTCGCGGCGGGTTGTAAATCTTGCCCGCCTGGTCGGAATTACCGGTGGAGAACAAGCGCTGGCAGAGGGGCAATGTTCGCTTTCCTGCTGGCAGCCGGGTTCGTGTCCAACGGCGCCCGTTTTTGCCGGCCAGGAAGCGGATTATCTTTGTAAAACAAGGCATTGCTGGTATACTGGACGGAAAAGCAGCCCTCCCCGAAAGGAGCCCGCCATGCCCGATTCCAGCGCCGAACCCGGCGGTTTTTTCGGCCCCGGCCACCCGAAATTCGCCCGCAGCGAAGCGCTGGGCGAGCGCATTACCGAGTACGCCGCCTGGCTGAATGCCGGCGAGTACCGCCTGCTCGTAATCGGCGAGTACGACCGCGAAGGACTGTGGCGGCAGGACGGCATCCGTTCCTGCGCCCACTGGCTCAACTACAAATGCGGCGTCGGCACGAACGCCGCGCGGGAGTGGGTCCGGGTGGCGAATGCCCTGGCCGGGCTGCCGCAGGTGAGCGCGAGCTACCGCCGGGGCGAGATCAGCTACTCCAAGGTCCGGGCGATCACGCGCATTGCCACGCCCGACACGGAAGCGTATCTCCTGATGATCGCTCGCCACGGCACGGCCGCGCACGTCGAGGGGCTGATTTCGAAGTATCGCCGCTGCAAGCGGCTGCAGGACCGCAACCATGCGCTGCGCCAGCACACGCTGCGCGAGCTCGCCTGTTTTTATGACGACGACGGTTCCTGCGTGATCCGCGGCCGGGTTCCGGCGGAGGTGGGCGCGCTC
>DASSBS010000101.1:0-28079 GCA_035698445.1 Woeseiaceae bacterium | reverse complement strand
TCGCGCCCTTGCTTGATCTTTGTCCGCACAAGGAATTTTCCGCCCTCGGAAATACATTCGAGTATTCCGCTCGGTCGGAAAATCCCTTGTGCGAACAAATCTCTGCGCAATCATCGCGGCGATTCATGAATGGTCCGGGCTAGCAATGAGATCTCTGGGCGGCTACGTCCTCTACCGGATTCTCCTGCTGGTTCCGGTGCTGGCCGGGATTTCCCTGATCGTGTTCTTCATCATGGCGCTCCTGCCCGGCGACCCGGCGCAGGCGCTGCTCGGCGCCTACGCCACCCCGGAAAACCTCGCGGGGCTGCGGCAGGACATGGGGCTCGACGAGCCCCTGGTCAGCCGCTACTTCATCTGGCTCGGCAATCTTCTCGGCGGTGACTTCGGGCATTCCTACAGCCTCGACCGGCCGGTGCTCGACGTGGTGCTCGACCGGCTCGGCCCCACGCTGCTGCTCGCAGGCACGGCGCTCGCCCTGTGCTCGATCCTCGGTCTGGCCGCCGGCGTGATCTCCGCCGTGCACCAGTACGCCTGGCAGGACAAGCTGACGACGTTCTTCGTGCTGGTCGGCATCTCGGTGCCGACGTTCTGGCTCGGGCTGCTCTTCGTTCTGCTGTTCGCGGTAAAGCTGGGCTGGTTTCCTGCCAGCGGCATGTACCCGATCTACGGAGCCGGGGGCTGGCTCTCGGTGCTGCGCCACCTGGTGCTGCCGGCAACCTGCCTCGCCGTGGTCGCGACCGGAGTCATCGCCCGCCTGACGCGTTCGTCGATGCTCGAAGTCCTGAGGCGGGATTTCGTCACGACCGCCCGCGCCAAGGGCCTGCACGAGAAGGACGTCGTCTACAAGCACGCGTTCAAAAACGCGCTGGTTGCGGTCATCCCCGTGCTGGGCATCCAGGCGGGCTTCGTGCTGGGCAGCGCCGTCTACATCGAGACGGTGTTCCAGTGGCCCGGTATCGGCGCCATGATCGTCACCGCGATCCTGAGCCGGGACATCCTGCTGGTGCAGGGCGCGGTCATTGTCGTCGCGGTCTGCTACGTCCTCATCAACCTCGTGGCGGACGTGCTCCAGCGCTGGCTCGACCCGAGGATCACCGTTTGAGCGCGGGTCTGACCCTCACCTGGCGCCGGTTCAGCCGCAACCGGCTGGCCGTCGCCGGCTGCCTCATCGTCGTCCTCGTCGCCGCCGCGAGCCTGGCGGCACCCGTCCTGCCGCTGCAGGACCCGAATGCCACGCACCTCGCCGACCGCATCCTGCCGCCATCGAGCGCGGGCCACCTCCTCGGCACGGACCAGCTCGGCCGGGACATCCTTTCCCGCCTCGTGTGGGGCACGCGCCTGAGCCTCGCGGTCGCGGTGTCGGCCACGCTCATTGCCGCCGTTTTCGGGACCCTCATCGGCATCCTCGCGGGATACTTTCGGGCAATCGACAACGTGCTGATGCGCGGCATCGACATGATCATGGCCTTCCCCTATATCCTGCTGGCCCTGTCGATCGTGGCGGTGCTGGGGCCCGGTCTGTTCAACGCACTGCTCGCGATCGCGGTAATCAACATTCCGTTTTTCGCCCGCTCCGTGCGCGGCGCGACCGTCTCGATCGTGCGGCTCGATTACGTCGATGCCGCTCGCCTGAGCGGGCTGCGCGACTGGCGCATCCTGGCGGGCGAGATTTTTCCGAACGTGCTTCCGGTGGTGATCATCACCATGTCGACGACCGTGGGCTGGATGATCCTGGAAACCGCGGGCCTGAGCTTTCTCGGCATGGGCGCGCAGCCGCCCCAGGCGGATCTCGGCTCCATGATCGGGGCGGGACGCGACCTCCTCCTGATCGCGCCGCACGTCACGGCGGTTCCGGGTGCCGTCATCTTCGTCCTGGTCATGGGCATCAACCTGTTCGGCGACGGGCTGCGGGACCTGCTGGATCCCAAGCTTCGGGCCGGCGCCCTCCTGAGCCCCGCGCCGGCGACGGAGGTGGACCCGGCGCTCGCCGCCGCGGCCGCGCGCGGTGACGAGCCCGCCGTAGCCAACGCTCCGAACCTGCTCGAGGTCAGGGAATTGCGGACCTGGATGATGACCGGCGACGCGCCCGTCCGGGCCTGCGACGACGTGAGCTTCGCGGTGCGCAAAGGGGAGTGCTTAGGGCTAATGGGCGAGTCCGGGTCGGGCAAGTCGGTCACCGCTTCGTCCATCCTGCGGCTGGTGCCTTCGCCGCCCGGCAGGATCGTCGGCGGCCGTATTCTTTTCCAGGGAGATGACCTCGTAACGAAACCCCTGGACGAGCTCAACGCCGTGCGCGGGGCGAGGATTTCCTACATCTTCCAGAATCCCCTGTCGACGCTGAATCCGCTGTTCACGGCCGGCGAGCAGGTCGCCGAGGCGGTACGCCGGCACCGGGGCCTGTCGCGCGCGGATGCCTGGAACAATGCGATCGAGCTCATGGATACCGTGCGGATCCCGGACGCCGCGAAGCGTGCTGCCGATTACCCGCACCAGCTTTCCGGCGGCATGCGGCAACGAGTCGGCATTGCCATCGCGCTCGCGAACGACCCCGATCTCGTGATCGCCGACGAGCCGACGACCGCGCTCGACGTCACGACCCAGGCGGAGATCCTGAAGCTCCTGGACGAGCTGCGCCGCGATCGGGAGCTCGCGGTGCTCTTCATCTCGCACGATTTCGCCGTGATTGCCGCCCTGTGTGAGCGAGTGATCGTCATGTACGCCGGCAGGATCGTCGAGTCCGGTCCAACGAACGCGCTGTTCCGCGACCCGCGGCACCCCTACACGCGCCGGCTGATGGCGTGCGTGCCGCGGCTGGGCGAGCCCGGCCAGGTGCTCGAGGCGATCGAAGGCCTGCCGCCGCCGCTCGATGCGCTGCCCCGCGGCTGCAATTTCGCCGATCGCTGCGATTATGCGCGCGGCAAATGCCGCGCGCGCGGCATTCCGCTGGAGGTTGCGCCCGACGGGCGCGAGGTGCGCTGCATCCGCTGGCAGGAGATACCCGGGTGACGGCGATCATGCGTCTGGACGGCGTCGGCAAGGACTTCGGAGGCGGCGGGTTCCTGCCCGGCCGCAAACGCCCGCGCGTGCGCGCCGTCGCGGATGTCGACCTGGCAGTCCGGCAAGGCGCAACGCTCGGCATCGTGGGCGAATCGGGCTGCGGCAAGACGACGCTTGCCCGCATGCTCGTGCGCCTCGAGCACCCGTCGCGGGGAGCGGTCTTCCACGACGACCGGGACATCGCCGGCCTGCGCGGGCAGGCGCTGCGGCAATTCCGCAAAGAGGTGCAGTTCGTGTTCCAGGATCCGCTGACCTCGCTGAACCCGAGAAAGAAGGTGCGGCAGATACTGGAGCTGCCCCTCAGGCGGCTGCGGGGGCTCCGGAAGCGCGAGTTACAACAACGGGTAGGCGAGCTTGCCGATGACGTGGGGCTCAGGACGGAGTTTCTCGATCGCTACCCGCACGAGCTTTCCGGCGGGCAGAGCCAGCGGGTGGGCATCGCCCGCGCCCTCGCCGCGGAGCCCGCCGTGATCGTCCTGGATGAGCCGGTGTCGGCGCTGGACGTCTCGATCCAGGCGCAGGTGTTGAACCTGCTCGAGCGGCTGAAGGGCCGGCACGGGTTGACCTACGTGTTCATCAGCCACGACCTGGCCGTGGTGGAAAAGCTGGCCGACACGGTCGCGGTCATGGAGGCGGGCGAGGTCGTCGAGCAGGGTCCTGCCGCTGACATTTTCAGGCGGCCCGCTCATCCCTACACCCGGCTGCTGCTCTCGAGTGTCCCCCGGCTCGAGGGCGGCACGGCAGACGGTTCGCGCACCCGTCCGTAGCCCGGGGGCGCCGGTCGCGCAAGCTCGCGCGTTCCAGCGGAAACGTTTCCTGAACGAGAAGCATTCGCATCCCGCTCGCCGGCTCAGCGCGCGGCTGGCTTTTTCCTGGACATCAAGGCGCGCTTCCGCGGAGGGATTTCCTGAACAGGAATCATTTGCAATAAGGAATCGGCACGGCGGCCCGGCTCGGGTAGGATATCGCCGGCCAGCTACGAAAAAACCTGAGCGGCTGACCTCCAGCCGCCAGATCCCGAGGGGACAGGCGCAATGAACAAAGACTCAATCGACCCGCAGGTCTTCGATCTCTACGACGAGTACTGCCACGGCCGCATCGACCGGCGCGAGTTCTTCCGGCGCGCGGCCGCCCTGAGCGCCGGCGGCGTGCCCGCGCTCGCCATGGCCGGGGCGCTGCTGCCGCGCTATGCCGAGGCGGCGGAGGTGTCGTTCACGGACGAGCGCATCGTGCCGCGCTACGTGGAGTACCCGTCGCCGGGAGGCACGTCGGGCGAGATGCGCGGCTACCTCGTGCAGCCGGCCGGCGAGGGGCCGTTCCCGGCCGTGCTCGTGATCCACGAGAATCGCGGGCTGAACCCGTATATCGAGGACGTTGCCCGCCGCACGGCGGTCGCGGGTTTTCTCGCGCTGGCGCCGGACGGCCTCTCGCCCATCGGCGGCTACCCGGGCAACGACGACGCCGGGCGGGAAATGCAGAGTAGCCTCGAGCCCTCCAAGCTGCAGCAGGACATGCTGAACAGCGCGCGTTACCTGAAATCGCAGGAGCTATCCACCGGCAAGCTCGGCGCGACCGGCTTCTGCTGGGGCGGCAGCATGACGAACCTGCTGGCCGTGCGCATGGGCGCGGAGCTGGACGCGGCGGTTCCGTTCTACGGCTCGGCGCCCGATTCAGGAGACGTGGCGAAGATCGAGTCGGCGCTCCTGATCCACTACGCGGAAAACGACGAGCGCGTCAACGCGACGCGGCCCGCGTTCGAGGAGGCGCTGAAGGCCTATGACGTGGATTACCGGATGTACGTCTACCCGGGAACGCGCCACGGCTTCCACAACAACTCGACGCCGCGTTACGACGCCGAGGCGGCCGAGCTGGCCTGGAACCGGACGATCGAGTTCTTCCGGACGCATCTCGGCTGATCCTGGCCCGCGGCAGGGGAGGACGATGCGAACGGAAGCCGACGGCGCGGACCTCCAATGCCGGCTCGTGTGCCCGAACTGCGGGCGCGCGTCGATCGAGACGATGCCGACGAACGCCTGCGTCTATTTCCACGAGTGCCCGGGTTGCGGAACGATGCTGCGGCCCAAACCCGGCGATTGCTGCGTGTTCTGTTCCTACGGCGATCGACCCTGCCCGCCACGGGTGCAGGGCGGATGCTGTTGAATGGCGGGAGGAGGCGGCGGCACCTGGTGGAAGTGGGGCTTGCCCGCGGGTTTCGCGATCGTGGGCGCGGCGACGGTGCTGGAGCATACCGGGCCGCACCTGCCGCTGCTGCTGAACGCGCTGCTCGCGGCCGGCGGCTTGCTGACCATCGCCGGTTCCTGCGAGGTGATGATCCTGGCGGCGGTCGGGCTCGCCGGCCAGCTCCGCTGGAACGAATACGTCGCGGGCGTGATCGCCGGGCTCGCCTCGAACCTGCCGGAAGTGGCAATGCTCGGCTTCGTGGTGGCGGTCGACGTGCGCGTGGCGTTCGTGGTCACGCTGCTGACGCTGCACATCAATGCGCTGGTGTTCTCGATTTTCTGCGTGCTGATGCCGCGCGACGAGCGCGGTCATGCGCACCTGCCGAAGGCGATCAGCCTGCTCGGCACCGACATGCTGGCCTGCGCGGCGGGGCTGGTGATCGCACTGGGCTTCCTGATGGTCGCGATGTCGTCGTTCGGAACCGGCGCGCATGCCGGGCAGGGATTGGGCGCGTGGGACCTGGTGATGATCGCGCTCGGCCTGCTGGTGGTGGAGGGGATGTACCTGGTCGGCCTGGTGCGGCGTTTCTCGGGCACGTCGGCCGAGGCCGGCGCCGAGCAGGCCCAGGGCGAGCGCGCCGAGCCTGCCGCGTCATGGGTCGCGGTCGCGCTGTATGGCGGCCTCGGTACCGTCGGTGCCTTGGTCGGCGGCCATGCGGTCGGTAGCTTCGCCGATCACCTGGTGGTGTACCTGCGCGGCGAAGGCTATTCGGAGATGATCGGCGCCATCGTGGTCGCGTTCCTCGCCGGAATGGCGAGCTACCTGCTGGTGACCAGCGCCCACGTCAAGGGCAAGAGCCAGTTGGCCCTGTCCAACGTGTTCGGCGCGCTCGTGCAGGTGCCGTTCGTGATCCTGCCCGCGGTGCTGCTGTTCGCGGCGGTGTTGTCGGCTTTCGGCGTGGTGCCGCTGCTGCCGCAGGGCGGCATCCTCGCGATCGACCTGGAGACGGTGTCGGTGATCCTGTTTGCTTTCCCGACGCTGCTGATCCTGTGGAAATCGATCGGCGACGACGGCAGCGTCAATCGCCTGGAGACGGTCATCATGCTTGCCCTGTTCGGCATGGTGCTGTACTTCCTCGCGGTGCATGGATGAGCCGATCGGCGGCCCTCACTGCTGCTCGTAGCTGACCCGCAGGTACCCCATCCGCCCCGGCAGGTCGTGCGCAACGAGGCTCATGCCGACGACCCCGCACAGGCAGGGCGGCGGATCCTCATCCAGCGCGTTGTTGATGCCGAGGGCGATCGTGAACGCGTCGTCCGCGAATGCCGGGGTGTAACGAACCTGCACGTCGGTGAAGAGGGCCGAATCCAGGGTGCCGCTGGGGTGCGTCATCTCGTCGATCCAGCGAAGCGCCAGGCTGGCGCCCCATTGGTCATAGAGCCAGTCGACGTTCGTCGTCCAGCGCCACTCGGGAAACGCGCGCTGGAACGTCTCTTCCGTATGCACGCCGGTCAGGTCCGTCACCACCGGATTGCCCTGGGCGTCGGCGGTGGTTTCCTCGTACTTTTCCAGGTACGAGGCGTTGAACTGCGCGCTGAACACCCCGAAACCGGTGTCCGGCCCGGTGTAGGCCAGCGCGAAATCGACACCCGAGGTCTCGATGCCGCCGATGTTCTGGAGCTGGTTGTCGATGAGGCCGAGTTGGCCGCTGCTGGTGCGCGGCGTCAACGAGCAGGTCACCGGATCAAGCGTGAACACGCAGGCTTCGATGAGAGCGCTCGGATCCAGTCCCTGGATCGCGTCGTCGACCTCGAGATTGTAGAAGTCGACCGAGGTCGTCAGCCCTTCGATCCACTGGACGCCGTCGAAGCCCGGGCTCCAGACGAGGCCCACGGTCCAGTTGTCGGAAGTCTCGGGCTCGAGGGTCTCGTTGCCCGCCGACACCGCGGAAAGCTGCGGGTTCGCCTGGGTCAGCGTGACCGGAACGCCGAGCGCCGCGCAATTGTCGATGATCTGCTGCGGCTGCGGGTCGTCGCGCCCGCCGTTGGCGGTGCCGAACTGCCCCAGCACGTCGGCGCAGGGATCGAGGAAGGTGAAATCCTCGCGCGCCGCGCCGCCGAACAGCTCGCCGATGCCGGGCGCGCGCAGGCCGGTCGAGAACGAGCCGCGCAGCGACAGCTCATCGAACGGCCGCCAAAGCGCGCTCGCCTTCCAGGTGCTCTCGGAACCGAAAGTACTGTAGTCCGACGTGCGCGCGGCGAGGTTGAGCTCGACATAGTCCGCGAACGGCGCGCCCTCGAGCAGCGGCAGGCTGACCTCGGCGTAGAACTCGGTCACGTCGAACCCGCCTGCCGTCGAGCCGGACGGAATGCCCGCGGTTTCGCCGCTCTCCGCGATCGGGTCCGCGCGGAAGAAACCTTCGTGATCGCGGAACTCGGCACCCGCGGCGAACCCGGCCTGTCCTCCGGGGAGCTCGATGATGTCGCCGGTGAGGTTGAAGACGAAGTCGCGCATCGTCTGCCCGCTCACGTCACGCTGCGTGAACCGGACGAAGTCGAGCATCTCCTCGGTGATCGAGCCGGTGCCGTCCGGTCCCTGGCCACCGAAGAAATTGAACGGCACGCAGTTGGGCACCGCCGCGCAGACGGCGGGATCGCCCATCGCGATCTGCAGCTTCGCCGCGTTGTGCGTGTTGAAGTTCTCCTGCACGCCGTGGTTGTCCCCGTAGCTGCCGGTCAGGTCCCAGAACAGCGAGCGGCCGACGAGCTCGAATTCGCCATCGAGGGTCGCGCTCAGGAAATACGTGTTGACGTCCTGGAAGAACAGGCGCGGACCCGATTCCAGCGGGCGGCGGCCGAAAAATTCGAGATTGCCGTTGGCGACGGACAGGTCCACGCCGAACGGGTTGTAGGGATTGAGCGCCGAGACGACGAACTGGTCGTTGATGCGGTTGCCGCAGCCGTTGCCGAGGCAGAGCGGCTCCGGCGCCGCCTTGGTCTCCGACTGGCGGTTCGTGTAGGTGGCCTTGAACGTCAGGTCCAGGTTCTCCGCCAGCTCCTGGGTCACGGACGCGTAGAGGTTCACACGCTCGTTCGGGGTGCGCAGGAAGTTGAATCCCCGCGCGTTGTAATTGAAGCGGTCGGCGCCGGTGAAGGCGTGGAAGTCGCCGGAAGCGGGATTGGCCGGATCGAATGCCGGGATGTTGCCGGCGCCGTCGTTCAGCACACCGTCGTTCAGCGTGACGTCGGCAAAGTTGAAATTCGGCCCCAGGACGAAGCGGCCCTGCGGGGTGAACGACGAGCACAGGGTGTTCTCCACGTCGCAGCTCGTCGCATCCGGGTTCGGGAACACGGAACGCGAGCGGTCGGCCGTCTCGACGCCGCCCTCTTCGGCGTAGCCCGCGCTCAGCACGAGGTGGGTGGCTTCCGTGCCGCCGCCCCACAGCCCCGAGAACTCGTAGGTCTCGCCGTCGCCCTCGCTGAGGTATTCGCCGTATTGCGCGTCGGCCCTGAAGCCTTCGAAATCCGACGTCGTGATGATGTTGACCACGCCGCCGATGGCGTCCGAGCCGTAGATCGCCGACGCGCCGTCCTGCAGGATCTCGATGCGCTCGATGACGTTGTCCGGAATCGTGTTGAGGTCGACCGCGCTCGGCACGCCCGAGGCCGACGACCCGGGAATCCAGCGCTTGCCGTCGACCAGCACCAGCGTGCGCTTGGCGCCGACGTTGCGGAGCGCCACCTCGACCGCGCCGGCGCCGATGCCGGAGCCGTCCTGCGGAAACCCGGAGTTGCCCGGCACGTTGAATTGCGAGTTGATGGCCGAGCCGGTGACGGGGAGTTGTTGCAGGGCGTCGCCGAGGTTCGTGAGGCCGGTGCGCTCGAGATCGACGGTGCCGAGCTCCATGACCGCGGCCGCTTCGTTGAGCGGGTCGCGGCGAATGCGGGAGCCGGTGACGACGACTTCCTCCAGCTCCTGCGCGCCGGGTTCCTGGGCGCCGGCCCGTTCCGGTGCGAGACAGAGCGCCACTAGCGCAGCGGCTGTTGCGCCGGTAAGACAGATTGGCTGTTGCATGATTTTGCCCCTGCGAGGTTAACGAACGCGCCCAAGCCGAGCGCCGCGAAAAAGGAGCGTGTGGGGCGAATCTACGTCACGCTCTTTTGGGCTGCCAATAACACAATGTCATTAGCAGGAGTGCTCGACGCCGTCGCGCGTGTAGCCTGCAACCAACAATCCGTATACTTGCCGTTGGACGGCTGATTCGGACCAATGCGACGTCGAGCTGAACATGCAGGCTGCCTTATCCCTCGATGACCCGACCTGGAACCGGCAGCCGCAGCGGCTGGCCGTCTCCATGGTCGTCTCGACGTTGGCCGTGTTGCTCTTGCTCTCGACTGTGGACTGGCCACCACGATTCAGCTTCCCTCGCCTGATCCCCGTGAAACTGGAGGTCACCTTGCGCGATGCCCCGGATGTGCCGGCGGCAGAGGTGCGGGAACGGCCGCAGGCGGAAGCGCGGGAACGGCCGCAGGCGGAAGCGCAGGAACGGCAACAGGCGGAGCCGCGGCTGCTGCCCAGGCCCGCGACCGTCGCGCCGCCGACAGAACCGGAAGAGCGCGTTGTGGCGACGGAACCCCCGGCCGTGTCCGCCGCGGTCCCGGAAGGGGTGGATTGGCACGTTGAGCTGGAGCGAGTCGCCGCCGAGATCGTTGTCCGCGCGGCAGAGGCGCCGCAATCAATGCATCCCGAGCTCGACGAGCTTCGCCGGATTGCCGCCCTGCGCTACTCGAAGCCGATCACCAACAAGCCGCCATCGAACTGGCAGGCCGAACACAGCTTCATGATCCGGGAGGATCCGGGCCTCGTAGATCGCTATGCGTTGGGGACGTTCGAGCAGCACATGATCCAGTTCACGATCCCGTTCGGCCGGCCGCGCCCGAAGAACCTGCCCTGGGTCGAGACGATCCGCGCTCGCTACGATTATCTCGGCAGGGAGCCGGACGAGCTGCCGCTCTTGAAGGCAACTCCAGGCAAAGTGGCTGAATAGCCGAATTCTCGGCGTACGCCTCCATCGCAAGCTCTACCCAGCGTTCGAGCCGTTCTGATGCGGCGGTCGATACGCCCGCGGGCCAACCGTCGTGAGAGGAAAAAAATACCTCACCGTAGGGCGCCGAGAAAAAAAGTTGATTAATTGCAAACGAAAATTGCACAATCGGAAAAACTGTTCATCGCTCGGCTGCCCGAAGCGCCGACCGCGGCTCGGAGCGGGAGTTTTCAATATCATGCAACAGGCAGATTTTCCAATGATTTTTCGATGCTGACCTGGAATTTTTCGCGCACATAAACGCCAGTGTGTCGCGTTTTTCAACGTTCGATAGGGGGAATAATGGTGAAAAAGAACAGAGCGCTGGGAATTCATCCTTTAAAGGGGCGGGATGTCGGTGTGCTTGTCCTGTGCGCGGGGTCGGTGATCCCGATGGCCACGCTGGCCCAGGAACTGCCTGCCGGCTCGACGCCCACAATCGAGGAAGTCGTGGTGACCGGCAGCCGAATCAAACGCGACGGCTTCGACGCTCCCACGCCGGTAACGGTGATCGGTGAGGAGACGATCGAAGCGGCTGCCCCGCAAAACCTCGCGGATTTCGTCAACGATCTGCCCTCCGTGGTAGGTAGCCAGACCCCGCAGAATTCCAATCTTTCCTTCAGCAACGGTCAGGCGGGAATTAACGCGCTCAACCTGCGCGGCCTCGGCACGGTACGTACGCTGGTGCTGCTCGATGGGCGGCGCTCGGTGCCGTCCTCGATAACGGGTATCGTGGACATCAACAGCGTGCCGCAGGCCTTGGTGGAGCGCGTGGAAATCGTCACCGGCGGTGCCTCGGCAGCCTACGGCTCCGACGCAATGAGCGGAGTGGTGAACTTCATCCTGGACAAGGATTTCACCGGCGTGGAGGGCGAGCTTTCCGGCGGGCAGACCGGCTACGGGGACGATGAGAGTTGGAAAGCCTCCCTGACCGGCGGATTCGGCTTCGCGGACGGCCGCGGGCACGTGCTTCTCAACGGCGAGTACGCCAACCGCGCCGGCATTTACGGGGTGCCGCGCGACTGGAACAACGAGGGCTGGTATATCATGAACAATCCGGCGTACACACCGGATGGCGGCCTGCCCCAACGCCTGGTAGTGAACAATGCAAGTTTCACGGCGGCCACGCTCGGAGGAATCATCCTCGACACGAGTCTCAGAGGCACCACTTTCGGACAGGACGGTGTGCCCCGGCAATTTGAGTACGGTTCGGTGGTGAGCCCTCCCTGGATGCAGGGCGGCGAGTGGGCGAATAACCAGTTCAATAACTACAACACGCTGGACCAGGAAGTCGAGCGCACCGGCCTGTTCGGCCGCGTCAGCTACGACGTCACCGACACGCTGCAGGTTTTCGGCGAGTTCGCGCGTAACGATGCGCAAACCCTCTCCTGGCAGCTCCAGCAGTTCAACGTCGGCAACATTGCGGTCCGCGCCGGCAATCCTTTCATACCGAGCGATATCGCGGCACAGATGGCCGCCGAGGGCATCACCCAGTTCACCCTCGGCTCAATGAACGGTGACGTCCCGACGATCGCCTTCGACGGTACGCGTGTGGTCACACGCTACACCGCGGGTCTGGAGGGCAACTTCGAGTTCCTGGATGCCGACTGGGACTGGAACGCTTATTACCAGAGGGGCGTTGCCGACAGTTCCGAGACTGGCTTCAACATCTATTCGAAGACCCTCTTCGCCAATGCCCTCGATGCGGTGACCAGCCCAACGACCGGCGAGCCGGTATGCCGCAGCACGCTGACCGATCCCAACAACGGCTGCGTTCCGTACAACCCGATGGGTCTTGGTGTGAACTCCCAGGCGGTGCTCGATTACATCCTGGGCTCGCCGCATCGCGACCAGACTTTCACCCAGGACGTGGCGGCCGCTACTGTGAGCGGCTCACCGCTCGACTTGTGGGCAGGCCCTCTCTCGATCGCCGCCGGCATCGAGCGCCGTGAGGAAAAGGTCAGCGGGAGCGTCGATGCAACCTCACTGACGAACGGCTGGTTCGCGGGCAACTACCTGCCGACTTTCGGCAAGTATCACGTCGCCGAGGCATTCGTGGAGACATTGATACCGCTCGTGTCGGATGCGTCGTGGGCGCAGTCGCTCGATCTCAACGCGGCCTTCCGCCGCACCGACTACAGCGTTTCGGGACTGGTGTCTACGTGGAAGATCGGCGCGACCTGGCAGCCGATCGACGACGTTCGCTTCCGCGTCACGCGTTCGCGCGACATTCGTGCGCCGAACCTGAACGAGCTGTTCGCGGCGGGCACGGCCAATACCAACACCGTCCGCGATCCGTTCAACAACGACCAGAGCGTGCAGTACCAGGGATTGAGAGTCGGCAATACTGCGCTGAAGCCCGAAGAGGCGGATACGCTCGGTATCGGCTTCGTTGTGCAACCGAGATTCCTCGAAGGGTTTACCGCTTCCGTCGATTACTACGAGGTTGAGATCGTCGACGTCATCGACGGCGTCGGCGCGCAGACCATCGTCGACAACTGCTTCGCCGGCGGCCAGGAATTCTGCGACGCGATCACGCGCGGCATCGGACCCGGCGGCGTCTCGGTGATCACGCAAATTCGGCTGTCGCCGTTCAACCAGGAGCAGATGAATGCACGTGGCGTCGATCTTGAGGCAAGCTACCAGTTCGGCCTGGACGGGCTGGTCTCCCGCTTGGAAGGCGACATGGCCCTGCGTCTGCTCGCCACTCGCTACCTGGAGAACACCCGCGACGACGGCGTGAGCCCGCCGACGGACACGGTCGGCAGCCTTTCGGCCAATGGTCCGCCGGATTGGGTCTATCGTGCCACGCTGTCTTACCAGAACGATCCGCTCACGGTGAATTTGACCGGCCGCGGATTCACCTCGGGCACGTACGCGAACAATTACATCGAATGTACCTCGGGCTGCCCGGAGTCGTCGGCCTTCTTCCCGACCATCAACGATAACTCACTGCCCGGCGCGTTTTACCTGGATGCTTCGCTCTCTTACCGGTTCGCCTGGAACGACATCGGCTGGGATGCATTCCTCAGCATCCAGAACCTCACGAACGAGGATCCGGCAATCGTTCCGGGAGGACCCGCCGGCCTGGCCTTCGCGACGCCGCCCACGAACCCGACGCTTTATGACGTGCTCGGCACGGTCTACCGCGTCGGCGTGAGGATGGAGTTTTGAGGGGTTCACGTGTGGAATAACGAGCTCGAGTCTGCGCCGATGAAGAATCTGCTCCTAACCGCGCTCGTCGGCTTGGCCGGCTTCGCCCTGTGCGCGTCGCCGGCCGAGGCCGAAACCAGGCACTACGCTGTAAGCTGGTTCGGCATGGCAACGAACTCGAGCGACAATGACTGCTCCGAAGGCGTGCACCCGGTAATCGAGGAAATCTATCTTCGCTATGCAAGCCGGTTGGGCGCGAGTCCGGAGCAGATCGCCGACTGGCGCAAGAAGATGATGGCGGGCGAGGTCGTTGCCGAGCTGTACGAGATGATGATGAATCGCGGACGCATTGACGGCGAGCCCGTGAATCCGTACGCGCATCCAGCCGCGGTCATGGACCTGCACCTGCCAGGACTGGACGGCAGGTATGCCTACGGCTTCGATCTCGACGGGAAAGGCGCGGACGACCCGGACGGCTTCGAGGATCCCGTAACCCACGAGCTCGGCGTCGATCACCAGATGTACCGGGCGCTGGGCTGCAGCCGCGCTTTCCGTGGCACGCTCGAGGGCCGGCCCACCTATTACGCGTGGGCCTGGGGGCAGCTCAAGAGCTCGCAACCGGCCTGGCTCATTTCGATTACCGGCCAGGATCTGGGCAAGGACGGCCCGGTGACCGTTGCCTTCAATCGGGCGCTGGAGCATGTGCGTTTCAACAGCGACGGTTCGCCGCGTTTTGACGTGGCGTACCGGATAGACCCGGATCCGCGATCTCACAACAGATTCGAGGGCGAATTGAACGACGGCACCGTCACGATCACCGAGCATGGAAGCCTGCGGCTGCTGCAGAACCCGCTGGTTGCTCCCGAGTTCAACCTGAGCAACGTTCACTTGCGACTCACCCTGAATTCCGACCGAACGGCCCGCGGCTTCATCGGCGGCTATCAGCCGTGGCACCCGGTCTACTGGGGTATCGCCGGGGTGGGTTTCGGCGGCGAGCAGCAGGTTACCGGCGACATCCCGGGTTTCTACCATCTGCTGAAGCGCTACGCAGATGCCGACCCGGATCCAGTTACCGGCCAGAACATGGCCATTTCGACGACGTACTACCTCGAGGCGGTTCCCGCCTTCGTGGCTCCGGCGACCGAAGTCACCGCCTGGCTCGGCAGCCGCTGATGCAATTGGACGTCCGGAGAGAACAAATGACGATGTGGAGAGCATGACATTGAACCGGCGCGCACGTTGGTGGGGAGTGGGGGCTGCCATAGTGCTGGTGGCCGGCGGAATCGCCGCCACCGTGATGATGGCATCGTCCGGCGTCGGCCCGGTACTGTCAGGTCCGCCAGTGACACGCCGCCTGACCTCCGTGCAGTACCAGAACATTATTCGCGACGTGTTTGGTGGCGATATCGATATCGGCGGACGGCTGCCGCCTGACCTCAGGCTTGAAGGCCTGCTGTCGATCGGCGCCAGTCACGTCAGCATCACCGCGGCCGGCATGGAGCAGTACGACGCCATGGCGCGCGCCATTGCGGCGCAGGTCGTGGATGAGAAGCATCGGGACATGCTCGTGCGCTGCCAACCGGCCTCGATCACCGCTCCGGACGAGCAGTGTGCCCGCGAGTTCCTGGCCGAGGCCGGGCGTCTTCTTTACCGGCGTCCTTTGACCGACCGGCAACTGGAAACGTATGTCACGGCGGCGGCCGACGCGACCGAAATCACGCATGACTTCTACCAGGGCCTCAAGCTCAGCTTGTCCGCCATGCTGACTTCTCCCGCGTTCCTGTTCCGGGTCGAGGTCGTCGAGCCCGATCCGAACGAAGAGGGCGCCTATCGGCTGGATGCCTATTCGAAGGCATCGCAGCTCAGCTTTTTCCTCTGGAATTCCGCGCCGGACTCGCAGTTGCTGGCAGCCGCCGAGAGCGGGGAGTTGCATACCCGATCGGGACTCGAGGAGCAGGTCGAGCGCATGATCGACTCGCCGCGGCTGGAAGCCGGGATCCGTGCTTTCTTCGCCGACCAGTTGCGGTTCACCGAATTCGCGACTCTCGCCAAGGATGCGCAGCTTTTTCCGAAGTTCAACGCGCAGGTGGCCGCCGACGCTCGCGAACAGACGCTGCGGACGATCATTGACGTCGTGCTGACCGATAACAGGGATTTCCGCGAAATATTCACCACGAAGGAGACCTTCCTGACGCCGGCCCTCGGAGCGATCTATCGCGTGCCGATCTACAAGCAGGGCCCCAACGGCTCGCCCGACCAGTGGCAGCCGTACGAGTTTGCTGCGGACGATCCACGCGCCGGCATCCTGACGCAGGTGGCATTCACGGCGCTGCATTCGCCGGCCGGACGCGGCTCACCGACGATCCGGGGCAAGGCGGTGCGCGAGATCGCCCTTTGCCAGGAGGTGCCCGCGCCGCCCGGCGACGTCGATTTCAGCAAGTTCCTACAGGCGTCGGCGAACCCCACGAGCACCGCCCGCGAGCGCCTGAGTGCTCATGCGAGCGTGCCTTCCTGTGCCGGCTGCCACAAAATCATGGATCCGATCGGACTCGCGCTCGAGAACTTCAACGGCGCCGGGGGATATCGCACCATCGAGGGTGGCGTGCAGATCGACGCCAGCGGTGTCCTTGACGGCATTCCTTTCGAGAACGCGGCCGGCCTGGGCGAAGCCGTTTACAAGAATCCGGCCGCGGTGTCATGCGTCGTGAATCGGCTCTCCGAACGTGCCCTCGGACGGCAGGTGACGAGCGGGGAGCGCAACTGGCTGGATTATCTCAAGAGCGATTTCGCGGACAACGGCTATCGTCTGCTCGCCCTGATGGAGGAAATCGCCTCGAGCGAGGCGCTCTACAGCGTTTTGCCTTCGCAGCAGGTGGCAAGCGCACCCGTCGAAAACAATCGGGAGGTTACGCAATGAAGAAACTGGCAACCCTGACGACCCGAAGAAGGGTCCTGCGCGGCATGCTGGGCGGAATGGCGGTATCGGTCGGCCTGCCGTTCCTCGATTGCTTCCTGAACGGCAACGGGACTGCGCTGGCGGCTACCGGCGGACGGCTGCCGACGGTGTTCGGATCCTGGTTCCAGAAGCTCAGCTTCAACCCGGGCCGCTGGAAACCCGAGACGGTCGGCGCCGGCTTTCAGAACAACGTCGAGCTCAAGCCGCTGGATCCTTTCCGGGAGCGCATGAACATCATCAGCGGCTGCAAGTATTTTCTGGACGGCAAGCCGCTGCAGACGCACGTCAGTGGCGTCCAGATCGCGACGATGGGCTCCATTCCGATGGGTGTCGATTCGGATCCCAGCCTCGACACCACGATTGCCGACGTCATCGGCAACGACACGCGCTTCAAATCCATCGAAATTTCGCTCGGCGCCGGGCGGGCGAGCCTGAGCCGGCGCGCGGGTGGTGCAATCAATCCTTCGGAGCCGTCGCCGGCGGCGCTGTATACGCGCCTGTTCGGGCCGGGATTCACGGATCCGAACAGCAAGGTGTTCAAGCCGGATCCCACCGTAATGGCGCGCCGCAGCGTGTTGTCCGCCGTAGCGGACGAACGCAGGAGCTTGCTGAAGACCGTCGGCATGGCCGATCGCGAGCGACTCGACCAGTACTTCACTTCCGTACGGCAATTGGAGCACCAGCTAAACCTGCAACTGCAGGAGCCGGCGCCCATAGAGTCGTGCTCCGTGCCCGAGCCGGTTGGCGAGGTGGAGGTTAGCACCGCGGTCGGAGCGGTCGCGCGGAACAACGCACTGTTCGGCTCGTTGATGGCGCATGCCGTGGCCTGCGACCAGACCCGCGTCTTCAACGTGAACTTCGGTACGAGAGGACTGCGTACGCCGGGCGGCGTTCGTGACTGGCACAGCCTTACGCACGAGGAACCGATCGACCCGGAGCTCGGCTACCAGCGCGAGGTAACCTGGTTCATCAATTTCGCGACGGAAACTTTCGCAACCTTCCTGCACGAGTTGGACGGTTTCCGCGAAGGGGACGGCGGCGTGCTGGATCGGATGCTGGTGCTCTGGCAGACCGATCACGGCTATGCGCGAACGCATACGATGGATGATGTGCCGATCATCACCATCGGCGACGGGGGCGGGCGCATCCGGACCGGGATGCACATCGCGGCGACCGGCCACCCGAGCACCCGGGTGGGCCTGACGATACAGCAGGTCATGGGGGTCTCCATCAGTACCTGGGGGCGGCTCTCGAACGAGACGTCGAAGGCGGTCTCCGAGATCCTCGTCTAGGAGAGACGGCCAGGGGGATACGCTATGAAACATGCAATGACGTTGGTCGCAGGAGCGGTCGCACTGACTGTGGTGCTGGTCGTCGACTACGGCCTGCCCGGCGGCGCCGCCGATGCGAAAAGCCGATCCTTTTTCGACGGGGTTCCGGTGGCGACGCCGCTGGGCGTGACAATGCAGCCGCTGGGCAAGGCGCAGGGCTACGATCTCGGCAAGAGTACTGCGTCCACGATCGTGCGCGACCAAATTGCGTACACGAACCTGGGCGGGCTGACACTTTATACCCGGGAACGGGATCCGATCGGCAAATCGACCTGCACCGCGGAGTGTGCCGCGCTGTTCGAGCCTTTTCTTGCGGCGTCGAATGCCGGCCCGTTCGGTGGCTGGTCGGTTATCGCCCGCGAGGATGGCCGGAAGCAATGGGCACTGAACGGCAAGGCACTCTATACCTATGTGAAAGACGTCGACCCGGGGAGTGTCGGCGGCAAGAGCCCGGCCAACGACGGGGCCTTGCGGCGCAATGGCGCCGGCAAGCTGGTCGGAGGCGGCTACCGCGGCCGTTCCGGCGACGATGCCCCCGAGGTCGAGCCGATGCCCTCCGGATGGACACCGGCATTGGCGTTTCCGATCACGGACATCGATCTGCCTCCCGGCATTTCCGTGAAGGAAGTGCCGGACGCGACGGCCTTCGTCCTGGTCGATGGCCGTGACCACACCCTCTACGCGGCCGATAAGGAGAGTACGCGCGAGGTCGCAAACTGCTCGACCGCGGCTTGCCGGCAATGGAATCCGCTAAGGGCGCCGCAGCTCGCCGGAGACATCGGCGAGTTTTCGGTGGTGGTGCGGGAGGACGGCATCCGTCAATGGGCTTACCAGGGCCACAGCCTCTATACCTACGAGGGCGATCTTGCGCCCGGATACGCCAAGGGCGTCGGCGTCGATCCGCGCTGGAGCGTGGCCGCGGTCATGCGCTACTACATGCCCGATAGCGTCAGCATCCGCACCACGCTGGCGAAGGGCCGCGTCCTGGCGACCGCCGATGGTATGACGCTCTACCGCCGCGACGGCTACATCCTCCAGTCGGGCGGGGGCCACAGCCTGCGCCGCGGCCAGCCTGCGCGGCCTGCCGTGGGCCGGGATATCGGCACGGCTGCACGCTGTGATGCCAGTTGCAGGCAATTGTGGCATCCGTTCGTCGCAGGCCCGGAGGCACAGCCGTCCGGATTCTGGAGCGTGGCGACGCGTCCGGACGGGACCCGCCAATGGGTCTACCAGGGCTATGCGCTATGGACTTACGGCGGTGACAAAAAGCCCGGCGACATGCGTGGTCACGATATTTACGACATCGTGGTGCCAGACGATCCGGAGCGGATCGTCGATCTCGGCACGCCGATGGATGCCGCCGGCGCCTTGTGGTGGTCGATAGCCGTGCCTTGAGAGATGGACCCATTATGAAAAGAATCATGCTATTGACAGTGGCTGCGACTGTTCTGTCGCTTGGCGCGACGAATGCCGACGCCGAAAGCTGGGACGTTCTGATCCGGGGTGCGACTGTGATCGACGGTACCGGCGCGCCGGGATTCGCGGCGGATGTGGCGATACAGGACGGCAAGATCGCTTTCGTCGGGGACGCCGGCGAGCACGACGCTGCAACCGTCCTCGATGCCGCGGGCCTGGTACTGACGCCCGGCTTCATCGATGTCCACAACCACGTCTCCTCCATCGCCCGGCATCCCGAACGGTTCGCGCCGATCGACTTCACCAACTCTGCCTACCTGCTGCAGGGCGTGACGACCATCGTCAGCGGCCCTGACGGTGGCAGCGCCCCTGCAGAGATCCGCAAGGAACTGGCGTTCTTCGACGAGCACGGGTTCGGCACGAATTACGCCTATTACGTCGGCCACAACGGCATTCGCGAACAAGTCATGGGCCATGACCAGCGCGCGCCGACGGCGGACGAGCTGGAGCGAATGAAGGCACTGGTACGCGAAGGCATGGAGATGGGTGCGGTCGGCCTGTCGACGGGACTGATGTATGACCCCGGCATGTTCAGCACGACCGAGGAAGTGATCGCGCTCGCCAGGGAAGTCGCCCCGTATGACGGGACCTACGATTCGCATACTCGTGATCCCGTAATGGCGCTCATCGATTCCTATTCCGAAGCCATCGAGATCGGCGCGGCGGCGGGCATTCCAAGCAAGATCGCGCACGCCAAGGCGGTCGGGTTGCGGAACGAGGGCCGGATGCAGGAGTTCGTCGCCCTGGTCGAAGCGCGGCGTGCGGCGGGCTTCGACGTCGTCAGTGATCAATATCCCTATGACGGCGCGGCGACTTCGACCCTGGTCGGTATCATCATACTGCCCGCCGAGAGTGCCGCTGAATCCGATTCGGGACAGCGCGATCTGGCACGAGAGGCGTTGAGCGATCCCGACACGCGCGCGGAGACAAAGGAACTCAGCGAAAATGGCCGCAATGGGGGCTTTAGCTGGATCAAGGCGGTCGGCTACGGCAGCATGCGGATCGTCGATGCGCCCGGCAATCCCGATCTCGTCGGGGAAAACCTGGAGCTCCTGGCGCGCAAACGCGAGCAGGACCCGTTCTCTCTCGTGGCCGACCTGATCCTGGCGGCGGACCAGCCCATTCTCATCACGCTTGGCGCCGTGGCGGAGAAAGACGTGCGTACGCTGCTAGTCCAGCCCTGGAACATGATCTGCAGCGACGGCGGTTATGTTCACGGAGACAAGGGCTCCCAACATCCCCGCTCGACCGGCTCCTTCAGCAGGGTGCTCGGCCATTACGTTCGGGAGGAAGGGCTGCTGACCCTGCCCGAGGCGGTGCGCAAGATGACGTCGCTGCCCGCCGACCATCTGCGGCTGTACGATCGCGGCCGGATCGAAGCAGGCCAGGTGGCGGATATCGCCGTCTTCGATCCGGAAACCGTCGCCGCACGTTCGACCTGGACCGATCCCCGGGCCCTTGCCGTCGGCATGGTGCATGTGCTCGTCAACGGCGTGCCGGTAGTCCGGGACAGCGAAGTGACTGGCGCCTTGCCGGGGGAGTTCGTCCCACGTCAGTCCGGGAAAGACTAGCCTGTGGCTCCTGGCGCACCATCGGTCGATCGACGGCCGCCGTGCCGGTCGATATCCGACTTTCAGGACCAAGTGTTGCATAATACGTTCCCATCCGGTCCAAATGGACCCTGCAGGTGGCTTTTTTGCGGATGACCGACACTGAAGATATGGTGACGAAGCCCGGGTCGGCTCTGCGCGCTTTTCGCGTGCAGAGAGGCTGGACCTTGGCGGAGGTCAGCAGTCGCACGGGCCTCTCCATTCCTACGCTGTCCAAGCTGGAAAACGACAAGATGTCCCTGACCTACGACAAGCTGGTCAAGATTTCCACGGGCATGAATGTCGAGCTCGGCGAGCTCTTCTCGGCCGGACAGCCTCGTGGCAAGCAAAAGGGCATCACCGGGCGCCGCTGCATCAACCGGGCCGGTGAAGGCAACAGCATAGAAACGCGTAATTACCTGAACGTATACCTGGCGACCGAGCTACTGCATAAGCGGTTTGTGCCGATCTACGGCGAGTTGCGGGCGACTTCCATCGAGGAATTCGGCGAAATGATCCGGCATGCGGGTGAAGAGTTCGTGTACGTGCTGGAAGGCACCATCGAGTTTCACACGGAGCTATACGCACCGGTAAGGCTCGAAGCCGGCGACTCCATGTATTTCGACAGCGGAATGGCTCATGCTTACCTGGCGGCCTCTGCAGATCCCTGCCGCATCCTGTCCATCTGCTCGGCAAGCGAGGGGCAGTTGAAAGCCGCGGTTGCGGAGGGCGAATCCGCGACTTTGGCAAGTGGGAATAAACCGAAGGTTGCCGCCGTTCCCTACCGCGGCGGGTAATTGCCCGGCCGCAATCGGATTAGTTCCCACGGCCAACCCAGCGCACGCTCGCTGTTACGCGTCGCTGTCCCCCGGATCTCTTCCGGATCCCGACCGGTGGCAGAGCAAGACTTGCCGCATCCCCCGATGCCTGCTGTAAGTTGGGTAAAAAAGTTGACTGAAAAGAAAAAATATTGCATGGTCGGAAACAGAATAATTGTCGGGGGAACGATTCTTGAAAGCTGCATCGACGGGCTTTGCCCGGATGGTTTTGCTGGTGCTGGTGGCATGCCTGGCCGCATCGCCGGCAGATTCCGCCGCGGCGGATGCGCCTGATCTAACGGACGTTCCTCGGTACGAGGTGGATCCCTTCTGGCCCCGGTTGCCGTTACCGAATGAATGGGCGCTGGGTCAACTGGCCGGGGTTGCGGTCGACGCCGAAGACAACATCTGGATCCTGCAGCGGCCCGGCACGCTATACCCGTGGGAAAAGGCGGCTGCTGCGAAACCGCCGGTCGCGAATTGCTGTGTTCCGGCGCCCCCCGTCATCCAGTTCGACCCGTCGGGCAAGGTACTTCAGGCATGGGGCGGGCCGGGCGACGGCTATGACTGGCCCACGACTGAACACGGGCTTTATATCGACCACGAAGGCAATATCTGGATCGGCGGCAGCCGCACCGACTATCCGGGCCGGCCTGACGATGCCCCTATCGACGGCATGGTTTTGAAGTTCACTCCCGACGGTGAGCTCCTGCTGCAGATCGGCGGTGCCGGCCCGTCCAAGGGCAGCCTCGACAAAACGCAACTTGGCGGTGCAGCGGACGTTGCGGTCTATCCGCCGACGAACGAGGTGTTCATAGCCGACGGATACGGGCACAACCGGGTCATCGTCTTCGATGCGGATACCGGCGAATACAAACGCATGTGGGGCGCATACGGCAAGCCGCCGACGGACGAGCAATTGAGCCCGTACGATCCCGCTGCAGCGCCGCCGCAGCAGTTCCGCACCGTCCATTGCATCGGCATCTCGACGGACGGCATCGTGTACGTCTGCGATCGCGACAACAATCGCATCCAGGTGTTCGACATCGACGGCAAATTCCTTACCGAATGGTTTTACCGGAAGGACACCCTGACCGGTCGGGGGCGCGGTCCCGGTACCACCCTCGATCTCGCTTTTTCACCCGACAGCGAGCAGCGCACGATGCTAGTGGCCGACGCCCCGAACAGCGAAGTGTTGTTTGTGCGCCGCGCCGACGGCGAGGTCATCGGCAGCTTCGGCCATTTTGGCAACTACGCCGGGCAGCTCAATCGCCTGCACCAATTGGCCATCGACTCGAACGGCAACATCTACACTGCCGAAGCCACGGGAAAAAGAATCCAGAAATTCGTCATCAGAAGGTGAGCACGTGAACAAAATATCTCGTCGGACCATTCTCTTGCGCGGTCTGCAGATTCCAATCGGCGGTTTCCTTGCGTTCGGACTCGGCGCATGCGGCAGCAGGGACGGCGCCGGAGAAGTTGCCGGCAACGTCTGCGCCGACCTGAGCGCGATGACCGACGGGGAGCGCAGCAGTCGCCGCTCGCTCAATTACGTTGAGGCCTCGCCCAACCCTGGCCAAGCATGCGCGGACTGCGCTTTTTTCCACGCAGGAGGAGGGTGCGGCACCTGCGACATGTTCAATGGCGGCCCCGTGAATCCAAAGGGTCACTGCGACTCGTGGAGCGCCAAGGCTTAGCTCCGCTCCGATGGCTGAAACCTCGATGTTGTTGCTGACGCGCGCAGCGCTGGCAGTTGCTGCCCTCGTCATGCTGAGCGCCGGGGCTCGAGCGGAGATTGCTGCCACCTCCCTGGCTGAGAAGGGCCGCTACCTGGCCACAGCCGGTAACTGCAGGACCTGCCATACGCACGAGGGCGGAAAGCCTTTCGCCGGCGGCGTCCCGTTCGTGACGCCGTTCGGCACAATTTATTCGACCAACATCACTCCGGATCCCCAAACGGGCATTGGCGGATGGAGTGCTGAAGAATTCTCCGATGCGCTGCACGAAGGCGTACGCGCGGACGGGAAACACCTTTATCCGGTATTCCCCTATACCGCGTTCACGAAGCTGAGCGACGAGGACACCGCGGCGCTGTTTGCATATGTGCAGAGCTTGACACCGGTGCAGTACGTGCCGCCGGAGAACGATCTGGGTTTCCCTTACAGTCAGCGCTGGGGACTGGGACTCTGGAAGGCCCTGTATTTCGATGAGGGCAAGTTCGTGCCGAACGAGCACAAGTCGGTGGAATGGAACCGTGGCGCCTACCTCGTGGAAGGACTGGGACACTGTGGGATGTGCCATACTCCGCGCAACTTCATGGGTGCCAGCGACGAGGATCTCGCGCTGACCGGCGGCACCTACAAGGACAAGATCCAGGGCAACCTTCTGGACTGGTCAGCTTCGAACCTGACCTCGTCATCGAGCGGTTTGGCTTCCTGGTCGGTCGAGGACATCGCCGGATATCTCAAGCTCGGGTTCACCCAAAGGGCGAGTGTCTTCGGGCCGATGAACGAGGTGGTCGTAAACAGTACGCGACACCTGTCGATGGATGACGTGCGTGCCATGGCCGTGTACCTGAAGAGTTTGCCGGCCAACGCGCAGGACGGCGATGACGCAGCCGATGACGAGGTCCTGCGGGCCGGTTCGCTGCAATACGACATTCATTGTGGCACCTGTCACTTGCCGACCGGTCTCGGCTCGGAGTCGACAGGCCCGCCGCTGGTCGGCAGTCCCGTAGTGCTGGCGACGGACCCTGCTTCGCTGATCAACATTACCCTCTACGGTGCCCAGCTACCGGAGAGGGCGCCGTCGGAGGAATGGCGAGCGCGGTCCTGGAAAGTGATGGAACCGTTTGCTCAAAAAATGAGCGATGAAGATGTGGCGGCTCTCCTGAGCTACGTCCGCAGCGCCTGGGGCAATGCAGCCGGTGAAGTCACGCCGGAGCAGGTTGCGGTACAACGGCAGGGCTTTTCCGAATAACATACGAGCTGCAACGCGCGGTGCCGTGCACAGTGGGGGGACTGACGACATGACTGAACCGCTTCGCTCGAGAGCTGATTCGCTCGCCCGATGGATCGCCGGGGTGCTGTTGCTCATCCCGATCGTCGTTCCGCTGCTGGTCGGGACGTACGACAGGAACGAGCCCGAGTTTGCCGGCTTCCCTTTTTACTACTGGTACCAGCTCCTCTGGATTTTCATCGGCGCCGTGCTCACGGTGATCGCCTACCGCCTGATCAATCGTACGAAGCGGCAGGGCCGCCGCAGAGACCAGCAGCGGTGAGCGGCGGCATCGACTGGGTTGCGCTCGGCGTATTCCTGTTCTTCTTTGCGCTGGTCACCGTGCTCGGTTTTATCGCGGCCCGCTGGCGCGCCGGACCCAACTTGCACAGCCTCAACGAGTGGGGCTTGGGCGGCCGCGGCTTCGGCACGTTCATTGCCTGGTTCCTGATCGGGGGCGACCTCTACACGGCCTACACGTTCATTGCGGTTCCGGCACTCCTTTACGCCGGCAACACGATGGGCTTTTTCGCCGTGCCGTACACGATCCTCGTTTACCCGATGATTTTTATCTTCCTGCCGCGCCTGTGGTCGGTATCCCATCGGCACGGCTATGTCACGACGGCAGATTTCGTGCTCGGCCGATACGGGTCGCGCAGCCTGTCGCTGGCGGTGGCGCTTACGGGCATCGTGGCAACGATGCCCTACATCGCGCTGCAGCTAATCGGTATCCAGGTGGTGCTCGAAACGATGGGCATCGGCGGCGGTGCGGACGCTTCTTTCCTCGAGCGCGACCTCCCGTTGTTCGTCGCCTTCGCCGTCCTGGCGGCGTACACGTACTCGTCGGGTCTGCGGGCGCCCGCCTTGATCGCCTTCGTCAAGGACACCCTCATCTACGTGGTGATCCTGGTGGCGGTCATCTACCTGCCGCTCAAGCTCGGTGGCTGGGGCGCGATTTTCGACGTGGCCCAGCAGACGTTTGACGGATCCGGCACGCCGGGAACCGGCACGGTGCCTCCCGAGTCGCTGCACTGGGCGTACGCATCGCTGGCGCTGGGCTCGGCGCTCGCCTTGTTCATGTATCCACACTCGGTGACGGGCGCGCTCTCCACGAGGAGCCGGAACGTGCTGCGCCGGAACGCGGCGTTGCTGCCCGCCTATTCGTTCCTGCTCGGGCTGCTGGCCTTGCTCGGATTCGTCGCGATCGCGGCCGGCATCAGCGTCGATAACCCGCAGTTGGCGATCCCGGCGCTGTTCGAGCAGGAGTTCCCCGGCTGGTTCGCCGGGACGGCTTTTGCGGCCATCGCCATCGGTGCGCTGGTGCCTGCGGCGATCATGTCGATCGCGGCGGCCAATTTGTGGACACGCAACGTCTACAAGGCATTCGTGAAACCCGACATGACGCACGCCGACGAAGCCAGGCAGGCAAAGCTGATGTCGCTGCTGGTGAAGTTCGGCGCGCTCGCGTTCGTCCTCGGGCTGCCCACGGAGTTTGCCATCAACCTGCAGTTGCTCGGCGGCGCCTGGATCCTGCAGACGTTCCCGTCCATCGTGTTTCCGCTCTACACGCGCTGGTTTCACCGCGGGGGGCTTTTCGGCGGTTGGCTGGCGGGGATCGTCTACGGCACCTGGACGGCCTGGCAGGTGAACTTCTCGGCGGTGGCCGAGGTGCCGTTCACCGACACCGTCGGCTACATCGCGCTGACGGCGTTCGTGATCAACGTCGCGGTCGCCGTGTTGCTGACGGTGGCGCTGCGGGCGGCCAAGGTGGCAGAGGGTGAGGACAAGACGGTGCCGGAGGATTATCACGCCGATGCCGGTGACGAGGGCGTGAAACCGCTGCCGGCCGCCGCCTGAAAATCGCAGCTTTTCCGGATCAGTCTTCCGTCGCCAGCTCGATGGCGGCGTTGAGCAGCAGGTTGGCGCCTTTCTCGACGTCGTCCCAGTGCGTCCACTCGTCCGGTGAGTGACTGACGCCGCCGACGGACGGCACGAACAGCATGCCCGCGCGCGTGATCTCCGCCATGAACTGCGTGTCGTGCCCGGCGCCGCTCGGCATGCGCTCGTAGCGGAGGTCCATGCGCTGCGCGTGCCTTTCGAGCAGCTCGACGATGCCGGGATCGCAGGCCATGGGCTTCAGCCAGCTCACCTGCTCGTACTCGAACATGAGCTTGTGGCGGCGCGCGATCGCGGACAGGCTCCTGCGGCAGGCAATGCAGAGCGCTTCCATCATGCTTTCGTCGCTGTCGCGGCCGACCAGCGTGAACACGGCTTCGCCGGGAATGGTGTGCGGGCTGCCGGGCTTGAGCTCGACCTTGCCGACGGTGAGGCGGCTGCGGTCGGTGCCGTTCTCGTCGATGATGCGCGGGATCTCGTGCGCGAAATCGGCGAGCCCCATGAAGGCGTCGCTGCGCATGTTCATGGGCGCGGTGCCGGCGTGGTCGGCCTTGCCTTTCAGGTGCACGATCCATTTATAGACGCCGGAGATGCTGTCGACGACGCCAATGGTGTTGCCGGTCTGCTCGAGCACCGGGCCCTGCTCGACGTGCAGCTCGAGCCAGGCGCGCATGGATTCGGGTGTGCGCCGCGCGTCGAGCACCTTGAGCGGGTCGAGCCCGGCCGCGGTCATGGCGTCGGTGAGCCGGTTCCCGTCGGCATCGTGCGCGTTCAGGATGACGTCGGGCGTCAGGTCGCCGGCGATCGCCTGGGCGCCGAGCATGCCGCCGAAGCGGCCTTCCTCCTCGCTGGTCGCGACGAGCTCGATCGGCCAGTTGAGCTCGAGGCTCGATTCCTTGACGCGGCGCAGGACCTCGAGGGCGGCGACGACGCCGAGCGCGCCGTCGAACATGCCGCCGGCGGGGACGGTGTCGAGGTGGGAGCCGACGGTGACGGTGGGTTTGCCGGTAGTGCCGAGGCGGCCGTAGACGTTGCCGGCGCCGTCCATCTCCGTCCGGAAGCCCTCGGTTTCGAGGGTCTGCATGAGCCAGCGGCGGGCGGCCATGTCGGCCTCGGAGAAGCTGGTGCGGTAGATGCCCTTGTCGGCCTCGTTGAAGCCGATGTGGGAGAGGGCGAGGAGGGTGGATTTGAGGCGGTCGATGTTGATTTGCATAAGATCGAGCCTAACTAATCGAAGGCGGGAAAGCACATCTGAACCGAGCCGGATACTCCGGAGACTCTTTTGTGTGAGGCGTCCATTGCCCTCCCGCGCGCATCTGCCACGCCGGTGAATCTCCCCGAAATCGTCACAAAGTCGTGCGATCTTCAGGTTGCCGCGCCGCTAATCTTTCTGGACGCTCGCGGTGCCGCGTACGGACATCGGCGTTGCCATGGCAGACCACGATCATTCCTACAAACTGCTGTTCTCGCACCCTGCGATGGTGCGCGATCTTCTCCAGGGCTTCGTCAACGCGGACTGGCTCGCGGAGCTCGATTTCGACT
>DASSBS010000100.1:0-22571 GCA_035698445.1 Woeseiaceae bacterium | reverse complement strand
GCGGGCGACGTCCTGACGGTCGATTTCACGGTATGCGGCGTGCCGTGCCTTGGCCTCAACGGCGGGGACACGTTCAAGCACAGCGAGGCGTTTTCCTTCCAGATCGCTACCGACGACCAGGCGGAGACCGACCGCTATTGGAACGCGATCGTCGGCAACGGCGGTACGGAGAGCGCGTGCGGCTGGTGCAAGGACAAGTGGGGCCTGTCGTGGCAGATCACTCCACGCGTCCTGACCGAGGCGATGGCCAGGGGCGGCGATGTGGCGAAGCGCGCGTTCGAGGCGATGATGCCGATGCAGAAGATCGACGTTGCCACGATCGAGGCGGCGGTGCGCGGCTCGGAATGAAGGTCATCGAGGTTTGCCGTAGCCGCCGCCGCCGGGGGTGACCACGAGCAGGCAGTCGCCGGGATCCAGGCGGGTCGTCGCGGTGCCGCCGAGCGGCTCGGACCGGCCGTCGGCCCGCTCCACCCGGTTGGCGCCGGTCTGTCCCGGGAGGCCGCCGTTGAGCCCGAACGGCGGCACGCGACGGTGGCCGGACAGCACCGAGACCTCCACGGTCTCGCGGAAGCGCAGCCGCCGCACGGCGCCGTTGCCGCCACGCCAGCGGCCGTCTCCGCCGGACCCCTCGCGAATCGCGAAGGATTCCACGAACACCGGGAACTTCTGCTCCAGCACTTCCGGGTCCGTCATGCGGGAGTTGGTCATGTGCGTCTGCACCGCGTCGGCGCCATGCCAGCCGGGACCCGCGCCCGCGCCGCCTGCAATGGTTTCGTAGTACTGCACCCGCTCGTTGCCAAAGCTCACGTTGTTCATGGTCCCCTGTGACCCGGCGAGCGCGCCCAGTGCTCCGTACAGCGCGTCGGTGACGCATTGCGACGTTTCCACGTTGCCGGCGACGACGGCCGCGGGCCAGGCGGGGCTCAGCAGGGAACCCTTTGGTATGACGATCTCGAGCGGCTCGAGGCAGCCCTCGTTCATCGGAATCTCCTCGGCGACCAGCGTGCGGAACACGTACAGCACGGCGGCGCGGGTCACGGCCTCGGGCGCGTTGAAGTTCGTCGCCGACTGCGCGGCGGTGCCGGTGAAGTCGACCACCGCCGCGCGGCGCGCCCGGTCGATCGATACCCGCACGCAGATGCGGTCGCCCGAATCGAGCTCGTACGCGAAGGCCCCGTCCGGCAGCCGCCCGAGCAGCCGGCGCACGCTGGCGGCCGCGTTCTCCCGCACGAAGCCGAGATACGCCTGGACCGTGGCCAGGCCGAAACGCTCGACCGCCTTCCGCAATTGCCGGATGCCGTGCCGGTTCGCCGCGAGCTGCGCTTTGAGGTCCGCGAGGTTCTGCCCGGGATTCCGCGGCGGGTATTTCGCTCCCGCGAGCAGCGCCTGCAGCGCTTGCGATTGCAAGCGGCCCTGCCGCACGAGGTGGAAGTTGTCGATCAGCACGCCTTCCTCCTCGATGTGCGCGCTCGCCGAGGGCATCGAACCGGGCGTGATGCCGCCGACGTCCGCGTGATGCGCGCGCGAGGCGAGGAAGAAACGCGGCGCCGTGCCGCCGGCGAACCACGGCGTCACGACGGTAATGTCGGGCAGGTGCGTGCCGCCGTTGTACGGCGAGTTCTGCATGATGGCGTCGCCGTCTTTTAACCGGTCGCCGAGGCCGGCGATCACGCGGCGCACGCTTTCGCCCATGGAACCGAGGTGCACCGGCATGTGCGGCGCATTCGAGACCAGCCGTCCCTCCGCATCGAACAGCGCGCAGGAAAAATCGAGCCGCTCGCGGATGTTCACCGACAAGGCCGTGTTCGTGAGGATGCTGCCCATCTGCTCGGCGATGTGCATGAACAGCCGGTTGAACACCTCGAGGCGCACGGGATCGGGCTCGCGCACGGGCGCGGCGGCGGCGACGCCCAGCGCGCGTTCTGCCTCGCGGCTGTCGAGCAGCAGGTGACCCCACTGGTTGACGCGCCCGCGCCAGCCGTCGTCGATCACGGTCGTGCCGTGCGCTTCGACCACGATCGCGGGACCGGTAATGGCCGCGTTGGCGGCCAGCGCCTCCCGGTGATAGACCGGCACCTCGCGCCAGGCGCCACCGACGCGGAGCCGGCGGCGGCCGGCGGGCTCCGGCGCCGGTCCGGGGGCGACCTGCGGCTCGTCGAACACCTGTTCGATGCCGGTGCCCTCCACGCGCACGGTGGCAGTGATGAGCTCGCTGCCGGCAACGTCCGTGCCGAAGCGGTCGTGATGCAGGCGCTCGAATTCGCGCCGCATCGCCGCCGCACCGGCCGGCACGACGTCGATGACGGTATCGGAACCCCGCACACGCAGGCCGACGCAGGCCGCGAACTGGCGGTACTCCGCGGGCACGTTCTGCTGCTCGAGCAGCCGGTCGCATTCGGCTTCGAGCGCCTCCAGCGGCTCGCGCAGCCGCGCCGGGCTGTCGTCCGCGAACGGCGCTTCGATCGACTGCTGCCGCTCGACGCGGATGTCCGCGAGCCCCATGCCGTAAGCCGACAGCACGCCGGCGAGGGGATGCAGCCACACGCGGTCGATGCCGAGCACGGCCGCGACCTGGCAGGCGTGCTGCCCGCCCGCGCCGCCGAAGCAGCACAGGGTGAAGTCGCGTGCATCAAAGCCGCGCTCGATCGTGATCTTGCGAATGGCGTTCGCCATCGTCTCCACAGCCACCGTCAGGAAGCCGGCGGCGACGTCTTCGGGCTGCACGTCTGCGCCGCGATCGGCGGCGATCTCGCGCGCGAGCGCCGCAAATTTCCGCTGCACGATCCCGGGATCGAGCGGTTCGTTCGCCGCCGGACCGAACACCCGCGGAAAGTAGTCGACGGGAATGCGACCGAGCAGCAGGTTCGCATCCGTGATGGTGAGGGGACCGCCGCGCCGGTAGCTCGCGGGACCCGGATCGGCGCCGGCGGACTCTGGCCCGACCTGGTAGCGGCCGTCGCCGTAACGCAGGAGCGAGCCGCCGCCGGAAGCGATTGTGTGGATCTTCATCATCGGCGCGCGCAGGCGCACGCCGGCGACCATGGATTCGTTGTCGCGCTCGTACTCACCGCTCCAGGCGGAGACGTCGGTCGAGGTGCCGCCCATGTCGAAACCGATGAGCCGGTCGAGCCCGGCGATGCGCGCCGTCTCCACCATGCCGACCACGCCGGCGGCGGGGCCGGACAGCACGCTGTCCTTGCCGCGGAAGCGATCGGCGACCACGAGCCCGCCGTTGCTCTGCATGAACAGGAGGCGGCGCGGCTCCGCAACGGCGGCAAGCGCGCCGCGCAGGCTCTCGATATACCCCAGCAGTACCGGCGTGAGGTAGGCATCCACCAGCGTCGTTTCGGCACGGCTCACGAACTTGATCAGCGGCTCGACCTCGTGCGAGGCGGAGACCTGCCGCATGCCGCACTCGGCGGCGATCCGCGCGATGCGGCGCTCGTGTTCCGGCCAGCGGTAGCCGTGCAGCAGGCAGATCGCGACGGAATCGATGCCTTCCGCCGCGCAGCCTTCCAGCGCTTCGCGGATGGCGCCTTCGTCCAGCGAAACGAGCACCTCGCCTTCGGCGGTGACGCGCTCCGCTGCTTCCAGCACGCGGCTGTAGAGCGGCTCGGGTTTCACGATCTCGAGCGCGAAGATGTCCGGGCGGTTCTGATAGCCGATGGCGAGGCTGTCGGCAAAGCCTTGCGTGACCACGAGCGCGGTCTTGCGGCCGCGCCGTTGCAGCAAGGCGTTGGTCGCGACGGTCGTGCCCATCTTCACCGCCGCGACCGGGTGGTCGGGCCGGCCGGCGGCGGACCAGCCCCGGAGCAGGCGCCGGATGCCTTCCGCGGCCGCGTCCGGGTAACGCGAGTCGTCCTCCGACAGCAGCTTGGCCGTCTCCATCGAACCGTCCGGGCGCAGCGCGACGACGTCGGTGAACGTGCCGCCCCGGTCGATCCAGAATTGCCAGTCGGAGAGATCGGTCATATCGCGATTGTAGGTCCGGTGCCGGTCGACGGCACCGGACGACGCCGTGCCTTGGATCGGCTTCGTACCGGTCGCCCGCCATGGCGGGCTCCAACGGTAGCACCAACGGCCGGCGATTCGTAATGGCGTTCCGAATGACGCTATGATGCGGCCCCGCACCATAACGACAACGGGGGACCCAATGCGCCGCAGCTCCTTATTGCTCATCGTCCTGGCGTTGTCCTGGCAGCCGGCCTCCGGCGACCAGACCGTCCGTGCCCGCGATCTCGGCGTGCCGTTCGAGGGTGTGACCGGTCCGCTGAACGCGATCACCGACGTGGCCGGGGTGACCGTCGGTCACGCGACAATCATCGAGGACCTGGAGGATGGCCGCGCCGTGCGTACCGGCGTCACCGCGGTGCTGCCGCTGGGACGCGAGACGCTGCAGCAGCCGGTGTTCGCCGCCTGGTTCGCGCTGAACGGCAACGGCGAGATGACCGGGACGGAATGGGTGGAGGAATCGGGCTTTCTCGAAGGCCCGGTGATGCTCACCAACACGCACAGCGTCGGCACGGTGCACCAGGCGACCATCGAATGGCGGGTCGCGCACGCGGGCGCGGATTCCAGCGGCTACTGGTGGTCTTTGCCGGTGGTGGCGGAGACCTGGGACGGCTATCTCAACGACATCAACGGCTTTCACGTGCAGCCAAAGCATGTTTTCGAGGCGCTGGAGAGCGCCACAGGCGGCCCCGTCGCCGAGGGCAACGTCGGCGGCGGCACGGGCATGATCTGCCACGAGTTCAAGTGCGGCATCGGCACCTCGTCGCGCATCGCCGAGACGGCCGCGGGGCGCTACACGGTAGGCGTGCTGGTGCAGGCGAACTACGGCCTGCGCGACACGCTCCGGATCGCCGGCGTGCCGGTCGGCAAGCACCTCCGGCAGAACCGCGTCTACTCGGAAGCCGAGCCGGCCATGGACGAAACCGGCTCGATCATCGTCGTGGTTGCGACCGACGCGCCGCTCCTCCCGCACCAGCTCAAGCGGGTGGTCAAGCGCGTGAGCCTGGGGCTGGCGCGGGTCGGCGGCATGGCGGGCAACGGCTCCGGCGACATCTTCATCGCCTTCTCGACGGCCAACCGGAACGCGAGCCAGACGGGCCCGAACACGCAGGTCGAGATGCTCACGAACGGCAACATCAGCCCGCTGTTCGACGCGACGGTGCTGGCGACGGAAGAAGCCATCGTGAATGCAATGGTCGCGGCCGAGGACATGACCGGCAACCTCGGCCACGTGGTCAACGCCATCGATCACGAGAAGCTGCGCGAGGTGCTCCGCGAGTACAACCGGCTCGACGAAGACGCCGATGAGTGAAACCGCGATCGTGCTGGCGACACTGGTCGCCTTCAACGCCGCGCTGGTCGCCATCGGGTTGTGGGCCCGGAGCCGGAACACCGACGTCGAGGATTTCTATCTCGGGGGCCGGAAGCTCGGGCCGTGGGTGGCCGCGCTCAGCGCGTCGGCCAGCTCGTCCTCGGCCTGGACGCTGCTCGGCGTGAGCGGCGCCGCGTACGCCTGGGGCTGGCCGGCGCTGTGGCTGTTTCCCGCGACGGTGGGCGGTTTCCTGGTCAACTGGGTCTGGGTGGCGCCGCGCCTGCGGCGGTTGTCACTGGAGGAAGGCGCGATCACGCTGTCCGAGGTAGTGGCGCCGGCAAGCCTCGGCCCGCTGCGGACGACCATCCTGCGCGTGATCTCGGTCATCATCGTGTTCAGCTTCGTGTTCTACATCGCTTCGCAGTTCGAAGCGGTCGGCAAGGCGTTCGAGGCGACTTTCGCGCTGTCCAAGCAGACGAGCATCCTGATCGGCGCCGGCGTCGTGCTGGCCTATACGCTGCTGGGCGGGTTCTGGGCGGTCAGCGTCACCGATTGCCTGCAGGGGCTGCTGATGGTGGCGGCGGCGGTGGTGTTGCCGCTCGCTGCGCTCGTCGCGGTCGGCGGGTTTTCGGGCTTGGCGGACGGGCTGGCGGCGGGTGGCGGCCCGACGATACCCGCCGGACAGTTCAGCGGCGTGACGGGGCTCCTGTTCGTGCTCGCCATGTTCGGCATCACGATCGGGTATCCCGGGCAGCCGCACGTCGTCAACCGCTACATGGCGTCGCGGGACGACCGCGCGCTGGCGCAGGGCCGGGTCATCGCGCTGGCCTGGGCCGTGCTGGTGTATGCCGGGATGCTGACGATCGGCTTGTGCGCCCGGGTGCTGTTCGCGGACCTGGGCGATCCCGAGCAGGTGCTGTTCGCCGCCTCGAAAGCGCTGCTGCCCGCCGTGCTCGCGGGCATGCTGCTCGTGGCCATTCTGTCGGCGGTGATGTCGACGGTGGACAGCCAGCTCCTCGTCGCGTCGTCGTCGCTGTCGCACGATTGGCGGACGTCCCGGAGCGCCACGGGGTCGCTTGCGGGCTCGCGCACCACCGTCGTCGTGATCCTCATCGCGGCCACGCTGCTCGCGCTCGCATGGCGCGCGGACATCTTCTCGCGCGTGCTGTTCGCCTGGGTCGCGGTCGGGGCCGCGCTGGGGCCGATCCTGGTGATCCGGCTGGCCGGGCGCGAGCTGTCGCCGCGCGGCACGCTTGCGGCGGTGCTGGCCGGCTTCGTCTCGACGCTCGTGTTCGCCGCGCTGCCGGACACCCCGGGCGACTTCGCCGAGCGCGTGCTGCCGTTCGCCCTCGCGCTGGCGGTCGCCCTTTTCTCGGTCAGGAAAACTGCCCTGTAGGAGCCCGTCTCACGGGCGACCCGGCGGCGAGCGCCTGTCGCCCGTGGGACGGGCTCCTGCACCGGACTCTTTACGAACGGGCGCGAGCCCGCCATCATGAGCCGCCTGCACAAATCGTCCTTCCGGCCCGACAGCAAAGGGACCACCGAATGAGAATATCGATAGCCGCGGGCATTGCCGCCTTTGTTTTCCTCGCCGCCTGCGGCGGCCCCGAAAGCGCCACCCAGCCGCCGGGCGAAGCCGCCGCTGCCGTCGCCGAACAGCCTTCGGACGCTTCCGCCGAGCTGGCGGCCCTGGTCGAGGAATTTTTCGAGCGCGAGCTGGAGCTGAACCCGCTGCTCGCGACCTCCATCGGCGACGACCGTTACAACGACCGCATCGCCAATTCGCTCAGCCCCGAGTACCGGCGCGAAGACCGGGCGCACAACCAGGAATACCTGGACCGGCTGCTCGCCATCGACCCGGAGAAGCTCGAGACCAACCAGGAACGGCTCACCTGGGAAGCCTTCCGCTGGGACCGCGAGATGGAGCTCGCAGGGTTCCAATACCCCGACTACTTGCAGCCGATCAACCAGTTCTACTCGATCCCGAATTTTTTCGTGCAGCTCGGCAGCGGCAGCAGCATTCAACCGTTCAGGACGGTGGACGACTACGACGACTTCCTGTCGCGTGCCGAGGATTTCGCCGTCCTGATGGACCAGGCCATCGCCAACATGCGCATCGGCCTGGAGAAAGGGATCGTCCAGCCGCGCATACTGATGGAGCGCGTGCTCCCGCAGCTCGAGTCGCAACTGCACGACGACGTGGAAGAGAGCACCTTCTGGAACCCGATCGAGAACATGCCGGAGGCGTTCAGCGACGCCGATCGGGAACGGCTGACCGCGGCGTATCGCACGGCCATCGCCCAGACGATCATGCCGGCGTACCAGCGTATGCACGACTTCATCGCCGAGGTGTACATGCCCGGGACGCGCGAGACGTACGGGCTCGGGGCGCTGCCGGGCGGCGATGAGTGGTACGCCTACCTGGTGCGCCTGCGCACCACCACCGACTTCACGCCGGCGGAGATTCACCAGATCGGCCTGGACGAGGTCGCGCGCATCCACAAGGAGATGCAGGGCGTCATGGACGAGGTGGGCTTCGAGGGCGATCTCGACGCGTTCTTCGAATTCCTGAACACCGACGACCGCTTCTATTACGACAAGCCGGAACAGCTCATCCAGGGCTACCGGGACATGGCGGACCACATCCGGAGCCTGACCCCGAAGCTCTTCAGCATCTTCCCGAAAGCGGACTTCGAGGTCAGGCCGGTCGAGCCGTTCCGTGAAAAATCCGCGAGCGGCGGTTCCTACCGGCGCGGCTCGCCGGACGGCTCGCGCCCCGGCGTGTTCTTCGCGAACACCTTCGATATCAAGGCGCGCCCGAAGTGGGCGATGGAATCGCTGTTCCTGCACGAAGCGATCCCCGGCCATCATTTCCAGATTTCCATCCAGCAGGAGTTAAAGGACCTGCCCAAATTCCGCCGCTTCGGGGGCTACACGGCGTTCACAGAAGGATGGGGGCTCTACGCGGAGACCCTCGGCAAGGAGCTGGGCGTGTACACCGACCCCTACCAGTACTTCGGCGCGTTGAACGCGGAGCTCTGGCGCGCCATCCGCCTCGTGGTCGACACCGGCCTGCACGCGAAGGGCTGGACACGCGAGCAGGTGCTGGATTATATGTACGAGAACTCGGCCGTGAAGGAGGCGCGCGCGGTCAGCGAAGCCGAGCGTTACATGGCGATTCCGGGCCAGGCGCTGGCCTACAAGATCGGTCAACTGAAGATCCAGCAACTGAGGGATCGGGCCGAGGCCGCTTTGGGGGAAAGCTTCGACATCAAGGCTTTCCACACCGCGGTGCTCGAGGACGGCTCGCTGCCGCTCGACCTGCTCGAACGGAAGATAGAGCGATGGATCGCTTCGCAAAAGGACGAAAGTCATCAGGAGGTTCTATGACACCCTGGGAAATCGAAGCGGACGAAATGGTGACCTGCAATTGCGCGTACGGTTGCCCCTGCCAGTTCAATGCCCGGCCGACGCAAGGGCGCTGCGAGGCCATTGCCGGGTTCAAGGTCAGGAAGGGTTATTTCGGCGACACGAAGCTCGACGGGTTGAACGCCATCGGCGTGCTCTGCTGGCCGGGCGCGATCCACGAAGGCGGCGGCCGGGCCTGGATGGTCATCGACGAGCGCGCGGACGAGGCGCAGCGGACGGCGCTGCTCACGATCCTGAGCGGGCAGGAAACGGACCCGGGCGCCACCGTGTGGGCCGTGTTTGCCACCACCCTGGCGGAAGTCGCCGATCCGGCCTTCAAGCCGATCACGCTCGAGGTCGACGTCGAGGCACGCAAGGGGCACATGTCGGTGGACGGCCTGATCGAAGGCCGCGGCGAACCGATCAAAAATCCGGTGACCGGCGCCGAGCACCGCGCGCGCATCGAGCTGCCGGACGGCTTCGAGTACAGCGTCGCGGAAATGGGCAGCGCGACCTCGAAAAGCACCGGGCCGGTGAAGACGGCATTCGAGAACAGCTATGCGCAGTTCGCGCACATTCACCTCGACAATCACGGAGTCGTCAAAGCCGCCGCCGCGTGACGGCGTGATCGACAGCTCCGCCACCGAGGAATTGCTGCGGCGCGACCGCTGGATCGTCGGCGGCGGCCTGCTGCTGATCTGCGCGTTGGCCTGGGCCTGGCTGCTCGCCGGCTCGGGCACCGGGATGAGCATGGCCGCGATGATGTCCTGGGAGTTCCCGCCACCGGCGATGGCGGGCGGCGGCGGATCGTGGAGCGCCGCTTACTGGCTCCTCATACTCGTCATGTGGTGGGTCATGATGATCGCCATGATGGTGCCGAGCGCCGCGCCGATGATCCTGCTGTACGCGCGGGTCTACCGGCACGGCCGGAAGGGCGGCGCGGAGCTGTCGCCGGTCGTGCCGACCGCTGCGTTCGCGGCCGGCTACCTGCTGGCCTGGCTGCTGTTCAGCGCGTTGGCGACCGGGCTGCATTTCGCTCTCGAGCAATCGGGCCTCGTGCACCGGATGACGATGTGGAGCACGACCGCCGCGCTCTCCGGCGCGTTCCTCGCCGCTGCCGGGCTGTACCAGTTTTCGCCGTGGAAGAACCGCTGCCTGCAGCAGTGCCGCTCGCCGGCGAGCTTCCTCTCGACGCACTGGCGCAAGTCGCGCGCGGGCGCGCTGCGCTTGGGGGTGGAGCACGGCCTTTACTGCGTCGGCTGCTGCTGGTCGCTCATGCTGCTCCTGTTCGTCGGCGGCGTGATGAACCTGGTATGGATCGCCGGGCTCGCCGCCCTCGTGCTGCTGGAGAAGCTGCACCGCTTCGGTCACTCGGCCGCCCGCGGCGCGGGCGCGGCGATGGTGGCGACCGGGCTTTACCTGCTGGTGTAAGCGCCGGCGCGCTCTGGTTTGCCCGCCAGCGCGCCGCGCACCGTGGCTTCGAGCTCGGCAACCTGCGCGGGCTTGAAGCCGAGATAGCGGGCGACGACTTGTCCGCCCCGGTCGATCACGTAGGAGCTCGGCATGGCGACGATGTCCCAGGCGTCGAACAACTCCCCGTTCGCGTCCCGGATCCTCGTGAAGCTCACCGGGAACTCTTCCAGGAACGCCCGGGCGGCGGTCGCGGCGTCGTCCTCGTTGACCGCGACGATGACCAGCCCCTGGCCGGCATATCGATCGTGCATGGCAGCCAGCCAGGGAAACGAGCGGCGGCAGGGCGCGCTCCACGACGCCCAGAAGTGCACGAGGACCACTTGCCCGCGGTAGTCGTCGAGGTCGAGCGCCCCGTCCGGCAAAGGGCCTGCCGCCGCCGCGGCCTGCCCGCACAGCACTACGAGTGAAGAGAGGTAGAGGCGCTTCAACCGGTTGCGCTGCAGAATCATTCCTTCCCGTCCCGGACGGAGAAACCCGCCACGCGTAAGACGGCGCTCTCCGGAGAATCCTTCGGAGCTCCGTCTCCGGAACCGGTCTTGCATTTTGTCCGGAGGGCGCGAAGGATTTACTTCCGATCAGTCTCTAACGGCAGTCGAACGACGAATATGGGCACAGGTATCCCTGATGGGCCGCCGGACGTGAAGGTCTCTCAGTTGCATGACGATCGGGCACTGGCGCGCCGCGTGGCCGCCGGTTCGGAGATCGCGTTTGAGGAATTCTTTCGCGAGTATTTTCCGCGGCTGTTCCGGTTCACGCTGTCCCGTGTCAGCGGCGACACCGCGCTGGCCGAGGAGGTCGTACAGCGAACCATGTGCATCGTCGTCACGAAGATGGGCGGCTACCGGGGCGAAGCCTTGCTGTTCACCTGGCTTTGCCAGATCTGCCGTAACGAGATGTCGAGCTTGCTGCGTGCCAGGGGTCTGCATGCCCGGAACGACACGCCGCTCGAAGACAATCCCGCCGTGCAGGCGGGGCTCGAATCGTTGTTCGGTGCAACCGGAGATCCACAGTCGTCGCACCAGAGCGCCGAGATAGCGCGCTTCGTACGGGTAACGCTGGAGTATCTCCCCGGGCGTTATGCGACGGCCCTGGAAATGAAATACATCCGCGGCTGCACGGTGGACGAGATAGGGGCGCACTTCAACATCAGCAACAAAGCGGCGGAGTCGGTCCTGAGCCGCGCCCGGCAGGCCTTCAAGGAAGGCTTCCGGTCGCTGTGGGATTTCGAGCCGGACTTTCTGCTCGGGTAGGCAAGCCTGCAGGTAGGGAACATGTCGAACGACGATGATTCGAAATATGAAGCAGGCGGCCGCGGCGGGGGCGCGCCTGCCGACGATCCGATTGCGAAGCTCATCCACCTCGCAGGGCCGCGCGGCACCGTGCCGGCCGCCATCGAGCGGCGGGTGCACGATCGGGTCCGGACCGAATGGCGGCGTTCGATCGTCCGGGGACGCACGCTGCGATGGGGCATTCCCCTTGCACTGGCCGCTTCGGTCGTCATTGCCGTAACCGTGGCCTACCGGACGCCCGACGAGGCGCCGCGAGCGGTGCTCACGCCCGTGGCAACGATAGTCCGCATCAACGGCGCTCCGGCTGCCGCGGCGAATCGCCCGTCGCCCGGCCTGCTGGTGGGCGGACGGCTCTACGCCGGCGACACGATCGCGACCGCGGCCGGCCAGGGCATCAGCCTGAGGATGAACGGCAACCTGTCGCTGAGAGTGGCCGGGGAAACGACGTTGAGGATCGACTCGGCGGACGCGGTCACGCTGGCGTCGGGCCGTGTCTACGCGGACTCCGGCGAGGGCATGGAGCGAGCGGGCGCCCTGACCGTGACCACGGACGCCGGTGTCGCCACCGACGTCGGCACCCAGTTCGCGGTCGCCTACCGGCGGGGTGAAATGAGCGTGGCCGTGCGTGAAGGCCAGGTCGACGTGTCCGGGCACAACCGCTCCTGGACCGCGGACTCCGGCGACCGGCTCGTGCTGCGGCCGAACAGCGGCGTCACCTTCGAACGGGTCGCCAAATACGGCGATTACTGGGACTGGGCCGTCGCCCTGGCGCCGGCTTTCGATATCAACAACCGGCCGCTGCACGAGTTTCTCGAATGGGCGGCGCGGGAAACCGGCAAGCAACTGGAATACGCCAGCGACGACGTGCGCCGGGCCGCGATGCTCACGGACGTTCGAGGGGCCTCGGTGGCGGACCTGACACCATCCGAGGCGCTGCAAGCCGTTCTGCCCACGACGCATTTCGATTTCCGCATAGACGAGCGCCGCATCGTAATCGGCGAATAGTCCCGGGCCGCCAGACACGAAAAGGCGCCGCGAGAACGTTTCGTTATTTGCGACGGGGCGCACTAGAATCCACGCATGTCCCTGTCGGTCCGCCTGTGCTTCCTGGCCATCGCCTTTTTCTCGTTCCACGACGCGCTCGCCGCCTGGAAAGGCGCCCCGCTGCGCGCGTACATCGGATCGCTGCTGGAGCAGGGAGTCCGCATCATCTACAGCACCGATCTCGTGCTGGCCGACTACCGGGTGCTCGCCGAGCCGACGAGCCCGGACCCGGCGACCGCGCTGCGGCAGGCGTTGTCGCCGTACGGACTGACGGCCGCGGACGGGCCGGGCGAGACCCTCCTGGTCATCATCGACGATCGGGCGAGGGCGACCGTGAAGATTTCGGTCGTCGAAGCGGGCGGCGCCTGGGCCGTTCCCTCGGCGCGCGTCCTCATCGACGGCGAGCCGGCCGGGCACACGGATCGCGCAGGCAGGCTTTCGGTTCCGGGCCTGGCGTTCGGCGGCCATACGCTCACGGCCGCGGCGGAGGGTTACGTGCAATCGCCGGCGATCCCGTTCAAGGCCGAACGCGGCGCGCCGGCCGAGCTCACCGTAGCCCTCACGCGCCGCCCCGAGCCGCTCACGGAAATCATCGTGACCTCGAGCCTGTACAGCCTGCGCTACGACCCGCCGGGCTCGCATGTCTTCCTCGAGCGCGAGCTGACGACGAAGCTGCCGGACCTCGGCGATGAAGCGACCCGCTCGCTGACCCGGCTTCCCGGTGCGACGAGCGGCGGCATATCCACTCGCAATCACGTTCGCGGCGGCGTCAAGAACGAGCAGCTCTTCCTGCTCGACGGCTTGCGTCTTTACGAGCCTTACCACATGAAGGATTTTCACGAGGTCGCCACGATCGTCGACCAGAGCGTGATCTCCGGCATCGACTTTTATTCGGCCGGTTATCCGGCGCGGTACGGCGACCGCATGAGCGGCGTCGTCGATATCAGCCTGAGGGATCCGCCCGACGAGATGGAGACGCAACTGGGCCTCAGTTTCTTCAGCACGTCGGCGTTGTCGCTGGGCCGTTTCGGCGATGACGATCGCGGCGACTGGATGGCTTCGGTGCGCCGCGGCAATCTCGACCTGCTGACCGACATCGTCAACCCGGAATACGGCTCACCCCGCTATTCGGACCTGCTGCTGCACGTGGGCTGGGAGCTGGGCGAGCGCAGCTATCTCAGCAGCAACGCCTTGTTTTCGTACGACAAGATATCGATATCGGAAATCGACGGCAGCGTGCACGCCGATGCCAAATACCAGAACGACGTCTTCTGGATCAAAGGGGAAACGTCATGGAGCAGCGATCTCGGCAGCACGACCATCCTGTCGGCGACCGAAATCGACGACTCGAGGCAGGGCATGACCGACCGGCCGGGGCTGCTCGAGGGCACGCTCGAGGATCGCCGGAGGTTCCGTTCGCTGGCGCTGAAACAGGATTGGGACTACAGCCTTTCCGACGCCTGGATACTGCGCACGGGGTTCGAGCTGAAGCGCCTCGAAGCCGCTTACGCCTACGCCTCCGAGCTCGCCATCGCGCCGCCCTTCGACCGGATCCTCGACAACCAGCCGTTCGAGGCCCGCGAGATCGACATCAGCCCCCGCGGCTCGCAGTACGCCGTTTACGCGGAAGCGCGCTGGCAGGCGACCGACCGGTTGATCCTCGACGCCGGCCTGCGCTGGGACAAGCAAACCTATACGACGGCGGAAGGGGACGCGCAGGCCAGTCCGCGGCTGAGCCTGCTCTACGAGCTCGGACCGCGAACGAAGCTCAGGATCGGCTTCGGCGAGTTCTACCAGGCGCAGGAGATCAACGAGCTCCAGGTCACGGACGGCGTTACGGACTTTCATGGCGCACAGCACGCCCGCCACATCGTGGCCGGTCTCGAGCACGAATTCGAGGGGGGCGTCGACCTGCGCCTGGAGTTTTACGAGAAGAGATACCGCGACCTGATGCCGCGCTACGAGAACATCTTCGACAGCCTGGTGCTGATCCCCGAGCTGCAGATCGACCGGGCGCGCATAGACGTGGATGCCGCGATTGCCGAAGGTGCCGAGATCACCTTGAGCGCCGGTCGTCCGGAGAACCTTTACTGGTGGGCCAGTTACGCCTGGTCGAGGGCCGAGGACATCGCGGGCGACACGCACATCCCGCGAAGCTGGGACCAGACGCACACGCTGAACGCGGGCCTGAGCTGGGACTGGCGGAGCTGGACTTTCAGCGCCGCCGGGCTCGTGCACACGGGCTGGCCGAGATCCGGACTCGTCACGGAGACCCTGGCCGACGCCGGCGGCACGAGCCGTCCCGTCATCACCTCGGTCCGCCGCAACCGGCTTCGCTACGGAGAATTCCGGTCCCTGGACGTCCGCGCCAGCCGCCGTTTCGACGTGGGGCAGGGGGAATTGACCGCCTTTCTCGAAGTGACCAACCTGTTCAATCAGGACAACCCGTGCTGCACGGCGTATTCCGTCGTGACCGACGATGAGGGCAACCTGTCCATCGCCCGGGAGCAAGGCCATTGGCTGCCGATGGTGCCTTCACTCGGCGTCGTCTGGCGATTCTGAATGGCCGCCGCATCGAAGGACAGCCGCCTCCGATGCTCCCGACGGAACGGCAAGTATCGTGCCACGGAAGGGCGCGGACCGACGGCCGGCGAATCCGGCACCGCATCGCTCGCGACGGCGGGGAGCGATGATGACGCAAAGACCACCTGCGGCTTGCCGCTCACGATCTCGCCCAGCACTTTGAGCTCAACGGCGCCCGTCGCCACAGCATATGCACGGAACGAATCGGCAAGTGAGGCCGGCACGAGCCAGATGCGGTCCGTTTCGCGGTCCTCGAGTTCCTCGTCGAGCGATTCGACGCCGAGACGCTCTGCCGCCTGCGGCGACATTTCGACCCGCTCGACCTCTGCGCCAAGGTAAAACGCCACGCCGCGGGACGGCCGGGCGCCCACAAATACGATTTCGCCCGGCAAGCCGCCCGATAACGCCGCAACCTGCCTCGCCACGGGACGACTGTCGCTGTCCGACGGAACTTCTGCTGCCGCAATCCGGAGCGCCAGCACCGCCGCGGCACCGATGCATGCCCTGACGGCAGGCGAATAACGGCGCACCGGGCGGCGCGACAGGAAAAGCGCCATGAGCAACGCCAACGGAGCGAACTGCGGCAGCAGGTACAGCACGAGACGCGACCTGACCAGCAGGAAAACGAGCGTGGGCACCGTCAGCCACAGGACCAGGTAAAGAATGACGTCCTGCCTGCGCGCCGTGCCGGCAGGTGCTCGCCCGCGACCCCGAAGCAGTTCGCCGAACGCTTCGCGGAGGGCACGAAGCGCCACGAGGGTCCACGGAATCGTGCCCAACAGAATGACGGGGCCGTACACCGTAAACGCCTTGTACCACTCCGGATTTCGGTTGTGCTGGCCGGCGACGCGCCCGAGTAGCTCGTTTCTCACGAAATATTCCAGGAGCGCGGGCTCGCGGCTGATGACTACGATGAACCATCCTGCTCCCAGCACGGCGAACAGCAACAACCCGGGCACCGGTAGCAGTGGATCGCTGGATATATGCCTGCCGCGCCGGTAGTGAAACAATCCCAGGGCGATCATCGGCAGCAGGGCCGGATAGCCCTTGGTCAGGAAGGCGAGTCCGAAACATGCCCAGCCGAGAATCGCCGGCAGCGACCGGTGACGCCCTCCTCCAAAGTAGTGGGTCGCGAATGCGACCATCGCGGCGCCTTCGAAAAGCGTCAGGATGTTGTCCGTAGAAACGACATTGCTGGCACTCGCCGGAAACAGGAACGTGGCATAGATCACGGCCGGCAACAACGGACGTGCCGGCGTGAGGAGCCGACCCGCCTGCGCGACGACCAGGACCGTCAGGATGAAGGCGATGGCGCCCGGCAGGCGCACCGCCATCTCATTGCGGCCGAGCGTGCGGATTCCGGCGGCGAGCAACCAATACGTCAGCGGCGGCTTCGTGAAGTGCGGCGTCTCTTCGTTCAGGTGCGGCACGAGCCAGTCGTCGAGCCGCAGCATCTCCGAGGCCACGCTGCTGTATCGGCCCTCGGTCGTCTCGAAGATGCCGCGGCTTCCCTGGAAAGCGAGCCCGAGGACCAGCAACGCACTCGGCAGGAGAACGATCGCCATCTTGCGGCTGGTCACAATGATGCTCCGCGATGGCCGCACGGTAGTGTTCAGAAACGGGGGGCCGTTGCCGCGGGCTGGTACCGGACGACGTTGCCGGTCGCCGTGCCCGGAGGCGCCGCGCAGGCCGGCAACACCGAAGACGGCTGCGCGAGCACCCAGTACTGCCGGTGAGCGAGGCCCAGGAGCACCACCCGCGACGGATCGAAGCAGGGCTTCAGCATGCCCCGTGGCAGCAACAGGCGTCGGTGGCCGGCCTGGGACAGCCACGCCGCCGCGTCGCGGCTTTCGGCCGCGTCCTCGCCGCGCCGATACCCGAAGTGCACCGCCGGCCGGTCCCATTGCAGCAGGAACTGCGCTTTCCAGCCGGCGAAGCCCAGCGTTTGCCCGGGCTCGAGCGCCGCGGCGGCCGCCTCGATAATGCCTCTGCCGGAGCGGGTCGCGTCCATGCGCGGGTACACGAGGAACGAGGCGCCGAGCCAGAGCGTCGCCATGGCCGCCGCGTACCCGATCGCCGCCCGCCGCGGCCGGAACCAGAGCGTCAGCACGGCAGCCAGGACTCCCATGCCGACGACCGTCCATGACAGCGGCCGGGCCTGGCCCGGATTCGCCAGCCAGTGCCGGAGCGCCTGCGGCTCGATGAGCGTATAGGCGCCCGCGGCCAGCACCAGCGCCGCCAGCAGCAATGCGACCCCGTAAAGCATGCGGCGGGGGCCCGGGCGCGCCAGCAGCTCCGGCAGGTGACGGCCCGCGAGCAAGGCCAGCGCGGGCAATGCGGGCAGGATGTAAACCGAGCGCTTGCCGGCGCTGAGCGAGAAGAACAGCAGCACGAGCAGCACCCAGGCGCCCAGGAGCAGCGTCGCGGGATCGCGCCTCTTCAGGTCCCGGACCCAGGCCGGCACGAGCCACGGCAGCAGGGCCGTGAGCGGCAGCCACAGCCAGGGAACGGCGTTCGTCAGCAGGTACCAGGGCGGCTTGATGTGGCCCCAGGCATCCGCGTAGCGCGTGACCGTCTGCTTCAACAGGATGTTGTCGCGGTATTGCGCGAGGTCCGGATCGGCGGACCCGGTGGTGACCAGCAGCATCGGCACCAGCCACAGGCCGATGACCAGGAGGAAGGCCGCCGGTGCCAGCAGCCAGCGAGCGTTACCGCGGCGGGAGCGGCTGACCGGCCAGCCGCGCACGCGTGCGTACAACCACGGGAGCAGGATCAGGAACGGCAGGAACCCGACCCCCTTCGTGATGACCCCGGCGCCGCAGGCGGCGCCGCCGAGCGCGAGCCAGCGCCAGTCCGGGCCGAGCAGCAGGTGCCTCGCCAGGCCGTACAGGCCGAGCGTCGTCCAGAAGCAGAGCAGGCCGTCGATCTGGCCGGACTTCATCTGCAGCGGAAATTGCACGGTGGCGAGCAGCGCGGCGCCGGTCCAGGCAGCGGCCTCCGCGTTCCACAGCCGCCGGGCCAGGTCGTAGACCAGCCACAGGATCCCGAGTCCGGCCAGCAGCGACGGGAGGAGGAACGCGACCGCGATCGAGCCGGTGAGTGCGTAGAAACCGCCCACCGCCCAGAAGAACAGCGGCGGCTTGTCGGGGTAGAGCACGCCGCCGACGCGCGGAATGAGCCAGTTGCCGCTTTCGGCCATGTCCTCGGCAATCAGGGCGAAGCGCGGCTCGTCCGGCGGCCACGGGTCTCGCATGCCCAGCCCGGCACCCAGCACTACAACGGCGACCACGAACAGCCACAGGGTCGGGCTCGCTGGTGAATCCGTCATGCCGGCGCGGGCGGTTGCTTTTTGCGCAGGTAGATATTGCGAAGATAGATGAAAGCGCCGGTCGACTGCCCCAGGATGAACACGGGATCCCGGCGATAAATCGCATAGGAGAGGAGCAGCACGCCGCCCGCCAGGCTGAAGTACCAGAACGCCATCGGGAAAACGCTTTGCCGGGCCTTCTCGCTCGCCAGCCATTGCACGAGAAAGCGCGAGAAAAAGCAGGCCTGCCCGACAAAGCCGACAGCGAGCCAGGTGGAGACGTGACTCATGGCCTTACCAACGCCGCCGCTTCAGCCACAGGACGCCCGCAAGGTCGACGATGCCGGCCGCCAGCCGGTTACGGACACCGTACTTCGAGGTGCCGCTCCGCCGCTGCCGGTGATTCACGGGAACGCATCGCACAGTGCCGCCGTTCATCTGCACCAGCGCCGGCAGGAACCGGTGCATGTGATCGAAGGCGGGAAGCTCCAGGAAATCGCGGCGATAAAACAACTTGAGGCCGCAGCCGGTGTCGCTGACGCCGTCGCCCAGCAGGGCTGCACGCACCGTATTGGCGATTCTCGACGAGGCACGCCTGAGCCAGGTGTCCTGGCGGCGGCGCCGTTCGCCAATCGCCATCCGGCAGCCCGAGAGCGCCAGTGTGGCGAACAGCTTCGGGATATCGGCCGGGTCGTTCTGGCCGTCGCCGTCGAGCACGGCGACGATCGGAGCGCGCGCGGCCTTGACGCCGCGGTGGATGGCGGCGCTCTGGCCGCGGTTGCGGCCGTGCCTCTCGCACTTGAGCCACTGCCGCTCGGTCGCGAGAAGGGCCAGCTCCGCCGCGGAGCCGTCGGTGCTCCCGTCGTCGACGACGATCACCTCGTAGCGCAGCCGCGTGTGCAGCGCGTGCTCGATCTCATCCAGCAGGGGTTCGAGGTTCCCGCACTCGTTGTACGCCGGAATGACGACGCTGAGCTGCGGCCCCTGCGGTTGCTCGTGCCGCGACGCGGCCGGGGCGTCCGAGGTTCCGGCGCTCGGCAGCTCGATGGGCAGGGGCGCCGAGGCGCTCATAGCTCTCCTCCACAGGATTGGTGCTGTGTTAGAGGCGGCGGCGCCCGGAATCCTTCGCGAGGAGGGCCGGCCCTGTCGTGCGCTGCCGGCGGGCCGTGAAATTCCTGATCAATGCAGCATGGACCTGACCCGGCCCCGGATTGAAGAGCGTGGTGTCGTGCTTCCCTCGCGGCGCGTAGGCGAGAGAGATACGGTTCCTCAAGAGCGCGATCGTGGGCACTTCCAGGCCGGCCGCAAGATGCATGGGGCCGGAATCCGGAGTGACCAGGCAGCGGGCGAATGACAGCATCGCGCAGAACTCCCGAAGCGGGCGTGGACCGAGAACGGTGCCATGGCGATACTTCATCATCGCCTCGCGCAGCCGGCCTTCGAGTCCGCGCTCTTCCGGTCCCAGGAATACGGCGAAACGGTGGGCGTGCTCCTCCAGGATCCGGATCAGGGTTAACCAGTTCTCCAGCGGCCAGCGCTTGCCGCCGCGGCCACCGAGGGACAGGGCCACGAAGCCGTCGTCCTGCGGCGCCAGTGGCGTTCCAAGGCTGGCCCGGAGGAGCTCGAGCGCGTTCTCGCGCTCCGCCGATCCCAGGCGGACGATCGGGTGATCGGGACACGAGCTGCCGAGGGCACGGGCGAAGCTCAACGCGTTGTCGTACGCATGGTGTTGCTCCCCGGAGACCTCCAGATGGTACTGTCGCCGGTTGTCCTCCCCTCGTCCCATCGTGTAGCGCGCCCCCACGAGCCGAACGACGAGGGTGCCGGTCAGCGAACCGGAGCCCGCCTGCACGGCGAGGTCATATCGGTTACGGCGCAGCGAGCGGACGAGTGACACGTATTGCCAGGGCCGGAGTAGCTGGCGGCGCGAGACGGTGTAACAGACGTCCACCGGCTGGTGCAGCAGCACGGCACGGGTGCTGTCGGTTCCGAGGAAGTCGATCCTCGCCTCCGGAAAACGTGCACGGAAGCAGGCGATCAGCGACGTGCTGATCGCCGCATTGCCGATGCGGAAGTTCGGGCGTATCAGCAGGATGCGCCGGGAAGCCAGCGCCTTTTCGACCGGTATCGGGTTCGCTGCCGCCACGAGCCGCCGGATCAGGTGCTTGAACAGGTTCCCGGCTGTTCTCTCCGCTCGCTTGGCGAACCGTTTGAAGGGGGACCGGGAACTCATTATTGTCGCAGATAAGGGCGCTGCCGGCGTGCGGCTTGCGGCACGGATCGGTAAGCCTCCGGGAATTCGGGTTTCGGTTGGACGCTGCTGGCGGCAAAATCCTTCGCCGGGTTTTCGGTGGCTAAAAGCTGGCTTTCTTTTCGAGGAGGAACTGCACGTTGTCGATGGAGGGGTCGCCGTCGAGCGGAAAGGCGATATCGAGGTGAATGACTTCATGGCCGCCGCTCCGGGTGGGGCCGAGCCGTAAGCCGAAACCGACGTCTCTCAGCCAGCCTGTCGAGCCGCTGCCGGCGGGACTCGCTCCCCACGTCCGCCCGATATCCGCGAATACGGCGCCACCCACGCGGAACAGGCGAAACGGGTACCAGTCGGTGAAGTAGCGCTCTTCGAGCGTGAAAAGCACACTGGCATCGCCCGACTGGTAGCGCAACGGGTAGCCGCGGAGTCCGTTGTCTCCCCCGAGCTCCAGTGGATTGTCGAGGTCGAGATGGTGACCGAGCCGCGCCTGGAGGGTCATGAAGAAGAGGCGCTTGTCCGATATCTGGTCGTAATAGCGCGCGGCGAGACCCGCTACTGCATTCGCGATGCCGCCGCCAGCGTAACGTCCGCTTGCCGTGGCCGACACTATCAGTGCCTCGCTGTCGATACTGCCGAACCCGCGGCTCGCGTCGACGGAATAGATGATCGAGTCCCGGTCGGATCCGAAATCGTCGTCGGCGTATCCCAGCCTGGCGGTCAGGCGCCTGCCCATGTAGAAATCTTCCGGCCGCCCGATCTGGTCGCGGTTCGAAGTGATTTCGAATTCGTCTTCGAGGACTTCGAGGCCGATGAACGGATAGACGAGCCGCCGGTCCTCGGGAAGCATCGGTGCCAGTACCGGATCCGCGACGCGGGAAAACCGCTGATCGTCGTAGACCGCGCCGGCCGTCCACCGCCACACCCACCCGTCCCGCAGTCCGGTCGACCAGCCCGCGAAAGCGCTGAAATAGCTCGCGTCCTGCCGATACTCGGCCACCTCGCGGCCCAGATCGTACAGTCGCTCTTCCCGCGTGTCGTCCCGGAGCTCAAAACCCGCCGACCACCGTGTATCCAGTGCAAAGAAAGGCCTCTCCAGGGTCAGGGCCCGGGTGCTGCCGTCGGAGTTGCTGGCCAGCTCCAGGGAGAGCGCGAGCCAACTGTCGCCGAGGTTATTGTCCGAATACAGGAATCCGGTGGACTGCCGGTCGACGTCGTCGCTATAGGACAGCCGCAAACGGGTGCCCATGCCAAGCAGGTTCGTTTCCGCCAGGCCCAACCGCAGCTTGTTCTCCCCGCCGGACCTGGACAGCGAAAGCTCCGGCCGCAACGTCCATACGTCTTTTGTACGAACCGCTATGTCGACCACGCCGTCGGCATAGCGCAGAGGTTCGATGGTGGCGGTATACAAATACTCGTTCTGCCGCAGTAATCGCGCCGACTCGTCGAGCACACGCTGCGAGAACCTGTCGCCTTCCCGGAACAGGAGCTGCTGGCGAATGACCGCATCGCGCGTAAGAACGTGCCAGCGATTGGCGAGCCTGTACAACCACTTGTCCTCATCCGGCCTGGACAGGTCAAACACGTTTTCCTTGAGCAGTACGATCTTGCCGATGACGGCTCCCATGGCCTCGAGCTGCACGCCGTCGGCGATATCGGCGTCGCCGGGAGCCGGTTCGGCTGGCACGCGGGGTTCAGGCGCGGCGGCCGAACACGGCGTCGGGGCGGCAAGGAGGCAGCCGGAGACGACCGCCGGCATGGCAAGGGTCAACGCCGCAAGCTTGGCGGCGCTGCGGCGCAGTATCGATCGGTCGGCCCTTGGTCCGCGCCCCCTGCCGGGTCGCCTACGAGGCACTCGGACCCCGATGCCGCGCCTGCGCAGGGTCCTTCGGCATA
>DASSBS010000099.1:0-12995 GCA_035698445.1 Woeseiaceae bacterium | reverse complement strand
GAGCGGCAGCCAGCCCGTTTGCGGCCTGAGCTTCTCCTGGCCCACGTAATGCGCCCAGCCGCCGCCGGAGACGCCGACGCAGCCGCACATCATCAGCATCTTGATGATGCCGCGATAACCCATGTCCATGTGGTACCAGTGATTCATGCCGGCGCCGATCACGATCATGGATTTGCCGCGCGTCTTGTGCGCGTTCTCGGCGAACTGCCGGGCCACCGTGATGACCCGGTCCCTGGGCACGCCGGTTATGCGCTCCTGCCAGGCGGGCGTGTAGGGCACGTCGTCGTCGTAGCTCGCGGCAACGTTCCCGCCGCCCAGGCCCCGGTCGATGCCGTAGTTGGCGGCCAGCAGGTCGAAAACCGATGCGACCTGCGCGGCTTGCCCGTTCGCAAGCCGGATCCTGCGGACCGGCACCTTGCGCACCTGGACCGGGTCGTGCTGCGTCTGCGCCCAATGGGCGTTGCCGCCGCCGCCGAAGTACGGAAAGCCGACGTCCGCCGTGCCGTCGGCATGATCGACCTGGCTCAGTGCGAGCCGCGTCTCCTCGCCGCCGGCGGTGCGCGCCTCGAGGTTCCAGCGCTTCTCGCGCTCGCCCCAGCGGAACCCGATCGAGCCGCGCGGCACGACGATGCCGCCGCTCCCCTCGTCGAAGGCGAGCGTCTTCCATTCGGGGTTGTTTTCCTGCCCGGCGCCGTCCTTCAGGTCGGAGGCGCGCAGGTAGCGGCCCGGGACGAGATGGCCGTCGGGTCGTTCTTCCAGCAGCACGAGGTTCGGCAGGTCGGTGTAGCGGCGCACGTAGTCGTCGAAGTACTCGCTTTTGCCGTTAATGTGCCATTCCTTGAAGATGACGTGGCCCATGGCCATCGCCATCGCCGAATCGCTGCCTTGCTTCGGGTTGAGCCAGATGTCGCCGAACTTGGAGGCCTCGGAGTAATCGGGCGATACGACGACCGTCTTGGTGCCTTTGTAACGCGCCTCGGTCATGAAGTGGGCGTCGGGGGTCCGGGTTTGCGGCACGTTCGAGCCCCACATCATCAGGAACGTGGAGTTGAACCAGTCCGCGGATTCCGGCACGTCGGTCTGTTCGCCCCAAGTCTGGGGACTGGCGGGCGGCAGGTCGCAGTACCAGTCGTAGAAGCTCAAGGAAGTGCCGCCAATCAGGGACAAATACCGCGTGCCGGCCGCATACGACACCATCGACATGGCCGGTATGGGCGAAAAGCCGACCACCCGGTCCGGTCCCCAGCGTTCGATCGTGTACACGTTCGCCGCGGCGATGATCTCGTTGACTTCCTCCCAGCGCGCGCGCACGAACCCGCCCAACCCCCGGCGCTCGTGGTAACTCTTGACCTTCGCCGAGTCCTCCTGGATGGAGCGCCAGGCCTCGACCGGGTCCGCGTGCTCGGCGCGCGCCGCGCGCCACAGCTCGACCAGGCGCCGGCGAATCATCGGGTACTTCACCCGGTTGGCGCTGTAGATATACCAGGAGAAACTCGCGCCGCGCGCGCAGCCGCGCGGCTCGTGGTTGGGCATGCCGGGCCGCGTTCGCGGGTAGTCCGTCTGCTGCATCTCCCACGTCACGAGCCCGTTCTTGACGTAGATCTTCCAGGAGCACGAGCCGGTGCAGTTCACGCCGTGCGTGGACCGGACGACCTTGTCGTGCTGCCAGCGTTGCCGGTAGGAATCCTCCCAGCGACGGCTCTGGTTGGTGGTAATGCCGTGCCCGCCGGAGAATTCGGTCTTCTCGCGGCGGAAAAAGGCGAGCTGGTCCAGGAAGTAACTCATGTGCGCGCTCCGCGTGCTGCATCCATTGCGCGGGTTCCGTGACGTGACGGTTCCGCTCTTTTCCGCGAGCCCGCTGACGGGTCGTTGGGACAGGTCCGGTATTCACTCGGGCATACGCGCCAGCCGGACGGCCGCGACGTGCATCCAAAGCAACGACAATGGTCCCGTTCGCAACGTTCGCCGTCAAGGGCGGTTGGCAAGGCGCTGCAGGCGCGGACGGAATCGCCGTTGCGGCTGCGGTAATCGGCGCTCCGTGCGAACAGGCTGTCACCGATTCGGTGGATTGACATTTGTCAAATTGGCGCGATCCCGGGCGGCAGGTATTCAGCCTGACATAGATCAAGGCAACGTGCTTTGGCAGCGCGCATGCTGTCTCCGATACGCCGCTGCGGCTGCGCAAGATCGGCCGTCTGGAGGGCATATGTAAGGAGGCAGGGCATGTCCGAACGCATCGCTTTCAAGAAATTAGTTCCCGAGGCCTACCGAGCGATGCTCGGGCTCGAGCGCTACGTGCACGGTACTGAACTCGAGCCCGCGCTGCTGGAGCTCGTCAGGATGCGCGCCTCGCAGCTCAACGGCTGCGCCTACTGCCTGGACATGCATAGCAAGGATGCCCGGGCGGCGGGCGAGAGCGAGCAGCGGCTCTACCTGCTCTCCGCCTGGCGCGAGGCACCCTTCTACAGCGAGCGCGAGCGGGCGGCGCTGGCCTGGGCCGAGGCGGTCACGCTGCTGCCGGGAAGCGGGGTATCCGACGAGGTTTATGCGCAGGCGCGGATTCATTTCGGCGAAGAAGAACTGGTGAAGCTGACCATGGCGGTCGTGGCGATCAACGGCTGGAATCGCCTGGAGGTCGCGTTTCGTGGCGAAGTCGGCAGCTACCAGGCGCGGGCGTAAGGAGCTCTGGCCGGCTGGCGATTTCCGGCAACGCGGCGGCAGCAGGCGAAACATGCTGTTCAGCGCTTTGGCGCGTCCGGCTCGGGCGACCGAACGCCGCTTGACCTGGGTCAAGGAAATCCGCCGGTCCCGTAGCCGGAGGCCGGCGCGCCAGCAGTCCGGAGCGTTGATCCAGGTCAAGGCAAACACCGCTTGTGGGTGCCTGCAGGTGAGGATGTTGCCCAGGCGTGCGCGGGCTTCGATGCTCATCTCGAGATGCTGGCTGCCGCTCTCGAGGGTGTTCCGATCCGTTTTCCCGTGAACCACTTCATTGAGGTTCGACGCGTCTACCGGGAGTTGCAGCCGGAATAGGCGCACTCTCACCCGGCGAGCTTGTTATCGGTGGCGGGCGATCATGCGTCGCAGTGCGGCTGCATCGCTGGCGATCGGACTGGTGCACTTACTTCCAGGCCCCGGCAGTTCGCGCCTGGCTGCATCGCTGATTGCGCGTGACGCAGCCTTGCTGCCGAAGTCGATGACGGATTGGGTGAGTACCCGTCCGGATGGGTCGACGCGGACGCAGGCTCGACGGTTGCCGTAAAAGAAGGTGAGGCGGAACTGGTCGTTGTGCTCCCCGACACCCTTCTCGCAACGGCTCGTGATGCGACCTTCGCGCATAAGAGCCTGAACATCGGAAGCGGGGACGTCGAGAAGCCGCGCAAGGAGGGCCAGGTCGACGACGAAGCCGTCGTCTTCGACATCCACCCCGCAAGGATCGCCCTGCGGAAAAGTTCTGGTGTCGGGCTGGCTCATTCTATCATTTCGCTGCTTGCTGCTACGTCAGGACGCCCGTGTGGGGCGGCACCGGCGGTGCCGGAACACGGCGTACAGCGTCAGCCCCGCACTGCCGACGACCGCGACGACCAGGGCGTGCTCGACAGTCCCGAGCCACGCGACAGTTGCCGTGACGCCCAGGATGGTCAGGATGTGTGTCGAAAGGCAACCGAGGATCGCGAGTATCGTGGCCGCAAGGCTGTTGCGGAACAGCCTGCTTTGACGAAGCGAAGAGGGTGGGATCTGTGAGTGCATGCTGGAAACCTCCGGTGTTCCTGGTATCGACTCGGAAATCGTCGTTTCAGCCAGACCCGAGTCCCTGCGGTGGGGCGACTCAGGCGACGATCCGGAACTCGATCACCACCGCACCGGGCGCGCGCTGGCGATACTCGACCGCGAGTCTCTCGCCGTAGCGCCGGTCGAGCTGCCCGAGCAGCGGCAGCGGATCATGATCGTTGATGAAGTGCATGACCTCGCCGCGCTCGAGTGTGTCCAGCGCGCCGAAGATCGCGGAATGGCGAAAGCGATGCGCGATGCCGCGCGCGTCGAACAGGTGGCGGCTGTCGGCTGCCGATTTTTCGTTCATCGATCCGATCCTCACTGGCAAAGGAGCAGGTTGCAGTATGCGCGGCGCCGGGGTGAAGGTTCTTGATCCAGATCAGGCGAGGGCCCGTCATCGAACGCCACAATGAGCTCCTGCGGCTCGCAATCTGCGAACAGGAAGATGCCCGAAGGACCCGAGATTCGCCGCGTGGCAGACCGGCTCGCCAGAGCCCTTGCGGGCCGGCGTCTGGTTGCCGTTTCATTCGGCTTGCCGCGCCTGGCGCGCTTCGGCGGCCTGCTCGGCGGCTCAGTCGTGGACGCCGTGAGTACCCACGGCAAGGCGCTGCTGATCCGATTCGACAACGGCCTGACGATGTACTCACACAACCAGCTCTATGGCCGCTGGTGCATCTGCAAGCGCGGCAACCTGCCGAACACGAACCGCAGCCTGCGAGCGGCGCTGCACACCGCCACCCACAGCGCCCTGCTGTACAGCGCGTCGGATATCGAGGTGCTCGACGACGACGGGTTGGCTTGCCATCCCTTCCTGAGCCGCGCCGGACCGGACTTGCTCGCGGGGAGACTCGCCGGGCGTGACGTCGCGGAGCGGCTGCGCAGCCCGCGGTTTCGCGGGCGCGCCCTCGAGGCGCTGTATCTCGACCAGCGCTTCATCGCTGGCGTGGGCAACTACCTCCGCTCCGAAATCCTGTTTCACGCCCGCGTGGCACCGAACGCGCGGTCTCGCGACCTCACTGCTATCGCCATCGGACGCCTGGCGCGTAGCACGGTGATCGTCGTCCGGCGCGCCTACCGCACCGGCGGCATCACCAATCCCGCGGCCCGGGTCAAAGCCTTGAAAAACCAGGGCCGGCCGCGCGACGGCTATCGCTTCGCGGTATTCGGCCGGGACGGCCAGCCGTGCTACCGGTGCGGGACGGTAGTGCGCCGCCGTACCGCCGCGTCTCGGCGGTTGTATTGGTGCCCGACCTGCCAGGCGCGGTGAACAACGGCCGGCGCTGCTGACCGGCAGTCTGTGTCAGCCGCGAAGCGCTGATCGATCAGGCGGCAACGGCGCCCTCGGGCACGCCCCACGGAACGGCTCGTGACGTCGCCACGCGGCCTTCCAGAGAGGCGAGGAATCGCCACACGAACAGCAGCGTAACAGCCAGGAGACCGCTGTAGCCGACCCAGGCCAGCAGGTAGGGCAGGGTGGGGTCTCCCTCCACGCGCACCCGCGGCAGATTGAATGCGAGCAGGCCGAGCGTGATGATGCCGCCGAACAGCCACATGCCCATCAGCCAGATTCCGGCCTCGAATCCGCTCAACCGGCCTCCCCACCCAGTCGCCTGCCGCAGTTCTGCGAATGCGGCCGTGCTCTGCGCGCGGGCGCCCATGGTCATCAGGTCGAAGGCGATGATTCCCGCACCGAGCAGGAATACCAGCCCGAACAACGGCACCAGGAGTTTGTACAAGGTCATCATCGGGAACACATCACCGCCGAACCAGTCCAGTCCCAGCGTTCGGGTCACGTATATCTGCATCGTGCCGCCGATGGCGAAAGCGAAGGCGATGCCCAGGATGCTGGCAAAGACGAGCCAGAACCCCAGCTTGCCGAGCCGCTGGTCGAAATTCCCGAGCTTGCGGATCGTTGGAACGGCGTAATACGCGGCACCCAGGCCGAGCATGCCGAAAGTGCCGAACAGCGCCAGGTGCGCGTGGCTCGGCGTCACCCAGGTGCCGTGCGACCACACGTTGGTCAGCGCGAAGGTCATGCTGAACCCGAGAATGCCGGCTCCCACCTGTTCCAGCACGACCGACCCGAGAATGAAATAGAAGGCCGGTGCGTTCTCCAGCGGCTTGCTGTTCTGGTGCGCATCGAGGTACACGTGCCAGAAGCAGAATACGAGCGGCAGCGGCTCCAGCGCACTGAAGAGGGAGCCCCAGAACTGCCAGAACTCCGGCGTGCCGATCCAGAAATAGTGATGCGCGTTACCGATCAGGCCGGACAGCCACACCAGCACGACGCCCCAGAACACCGCAAAGCCGACCGACTTGACGTCGACCCTGAAGAGCAGCACCAGCAGGAACCCGACGAGCGAGATGTGGATCACCTCCCAGACGCCCTCGACCCAGTAGTGCACCACGAACCAGCGGAAGTACTCCTGCAGGTCGAGGCGCGGCACGTAGAACAGGCCGAACACCCAGATCGCGGTCAGCGCGATGACGCCGATCCCGAGACCCCAATGAATCTCGTTCCATTCCCGTACGGGAGGGAACGTGCGGATCACCACGTACGCGAGGATCGAGAACCCGACGAGCACGACGAGGTCGGCGATGCGGCCGGCCTCGAGATACTCCAGCCCTTCCTGGAACCAGGGTTGACCCGCCCACCAGCCGGCAACGCCCTGGGCAGCCAGTCCCTGGCTCAGGAAATTCCAGGCCACTGTCAGCAGGAAGGCCCAGAACAGCAGCTTGATCAGCCACGGCGCCGCCAGTTCCCGCCGGGACAGGAGCGGCCCGACGAACAGGATCGCGCCCATGAAACCGGCAATGATCCACAGGAGACCGAGGTTGAGATGCTCGGCGCGTACGACGTTGAAGTTGAGCGTGCCGGCGAGGAACGCCGGGTCGGCGTGTTGTAGCGCCAGGATCAGGCCGAAGGCGACCTGGGCCAGGAACAGCACGAGCATGAGCATGAAAAAGCGCAGGCTCAGACGCTGGGTGTCGTATTGGATCTGCATCACGGCTGCTCCAGTGAACGGATATAGGCGACGATGGCCGCGACCTCGCCCTCGTCGAGCTGGTTCTCGTACGCCGGCATGATGCCGGCCGGGTAGCCCTCGGCGATGTGAACGTTCGGGTGGAGGATCGATTCGGCCAGGTAAGCCTCGTCGGCGGTTACCGCGGTGCCGTCCGCGAGCGGTACCGTTGAGCCGTACAGGCCACCCCATCCAGGCCCGACCCGGCGGCTCGCGTCCACCGCGTGGCAGGACAGGCAAGCGTAGTTGCGGGACAGCTCTTCGCCCTGCTGGATCAGGTCTGTAACCCCGGAGCCGGGGGAATTGTCCGCGACGGTGACGGGGGCCGCAGCTTCCGCCGGTCCAGCCGCCGGCAGCGCGCCGGCGCTCAGTACCGGATGCGCACGGCGCGCCAGGGAGAGGCGCCGCTCGAGACCGCCGGTCCTCACCTCGGGCGGCCAGCCTTCGGTGTTCAGAGCCGAGGTGTACTCGAGGTAGGCGATGAGCTCGCCGATCTCGTCGCGCGTGAGCGGCAGGTTCGGCATCAGGGTCGTGCCGCCGCCGCGCCGCTCGATGCGGGCTCTCGCACCCGGATACTTCGCGTAATACTCCTCGAGCGAGCTCACGCCGGCCTCGGCGGCGATCGCCGGATCGGCAAGCTGCACCTTCAGGGCGCCTTCGGTCGGCCATCCGCCCGCTGACGGCAGGAAGGCCGCCAGCCAGGCCGGCCCGGCTTTCTCGTACTCATCGGTCAGATCGGGTGCGAAATAGGAGCCGTTGCCGACCATCGTGTGGCAGCCCATGCAGTTGTATGCCTGGAATACCCGCTTTCCGTCCGCCGCCTGGTATTCGCCGAAGCGAAACTCATCCGGGGTCGCCTGCCCGCGCGAGCCGAGGAACGAGAACGCCGACAGCACGATGAAGCCGACCAGCATGACGCCCAGAACCAGCAGCGCCCGCAGGCGCTTGCGTCCTTCGGCGCAGGGTTCGCCTTCACGGCAGCTCATGTCCGGTTGCTCTCGGCGCTGTCCGCCGGTGCTTCCTGCGCCTCACGCGACCAGGCGTCGTGCAGGAAAAGCGTTCTCACGGCACCTAAGAAGACGTAGAACACGTAAACGGCCAGCGCGAACCCGAGCAGGAAATAGACTTGCCACGCGATCCCCGACTCCGGCCAGTACTCGAAGTCGCGCCAGAACGGCCACGACAACGCAATGCCGACGATAGCCGCCACGACCGACAGGAAGAGATCGATTATTCGTTGCATCAGGTGACTCCCGCTCTGCCCCGAAGGCGAATCTAGGCCCGGCGGGAGCGCGGCGCCTTGATCCAGGTCAAGACGCTGCCCGGGCCGCCGTCTTAGCATCCAGCGCATAAACGGCGATGGCACGAAAGATGATCCAGAACGCGGTGGGCACGCCGGTCTCGAGGGTGCCGGAGGGTGGGAGGGCTCGGGCCGGCGTGACGTGCGGCGACTGCGGTCTGCTGGCGATGTGCCTGCCGCACGGATTGGATCGAAAGGCTCGCGAAAGTTTCGAGCAGTGCGTGCGGCGGCGGCGCCCTTTGCAACGCGGCGAGATGCTCTACGTCGCCGGGCGTCCCGCGCACTCGGTGTACGCGCTCCGCTGCGGGTCGATCAAGTCGTTCGTCGTGGACCCCGAGGGCGAAGAGGTCGTACAGGCGTTCTACCTGCCGGGCGAGGTACTCGGCCTGGAAGGCCTGGTGGGCGACCGGCACGATCATTTCGCGGTGGCTCTTGAGCCGACCCTGTACTGCGAGATTCCCGCACACGCGCTCGCGGAGCTGGTGCCGCGCCACTTGCCACTGCAGCGCCAGCTGATGCGCATCGTCAACCGGCAGCTCGGGGAAAGCCGCCGGCAAAGCTTCATTTACAGCCGCCGGGAGGCGCGGTTGCGGCTCGCCACCTTTCTCCTGGAACTCGCGAGGCGCCGGGCCGCGCGCAGGCTGTCTTCGACGCGCTTCCGCCTCAGCATGGACCGGCGCGACATCGCCAGCTATCTCGGCCTGACACTCGAGACCGTGAGCCGCGGCTTCAGCCGCCTGCAGAGTGAAGGGCTGATCGAGTCGCGCGGCAAGGCGATAACGTTGCTGCAGCCGCGATCACTTGCCGCACTTTGCGGGGTAGGTGACCACGAGTGAATCTCGTGATCCCGCCTGCGACCGGCATCAATTGATTTAGATCAATCGCACGGCTTGGCAAGTTCGATAGATTTCAAGAGTCCGTCCCTCAGTCGCGCAACGCGCCCGGCTCGAGGGCCACAAGGGTTGACAGCATTGGTGGGGCGATGCCGCACCAGGCAAGCGAGGGCAGGGATCATGAACAAGACATTGAGCTCCAGAGACCACCGTGCGCTCGCGATCGGCAGGTCGGCGTCATTCGGCCGACAGCAACACCGGTCGCGCATCGCCCGGGCAGTTGCGCGCGCCACAAAAGCGGTGGGTGGCTCGATAAAGAGCTTCTCCGGAGGGATCGTCGAAGGCTTTCGTATGTCGCGGCTATATGAGCAGCTGGTCGACATGAGCGACCGAGAGCTCGCCCAAATCGGCATCAGCCGCGCCGACATTCCCGCCGTGGTCGCGGGGACTCATCGTATTGCCGGAACGGCTCGTTCTCACAACATCGATGCCGGCGGCTGATCGCTCGCCGGCTCGCCGGCCCGCCGAACAGGCCATCGACGACGAGGATCACCAGTACCTCGCGCCGCTTTTCCTCGGTCCGTCCGGGGAGAACGGCGCACTGATGGAAACCCTGCTGACCGGGTTTCTGCGCGATCACGTGTACTGGCGGCGCAACTTTCATCCCGAGGATGCGCCCTCGATTCCGGCCGCCACGCATTACCGGCCGGATTTCATCGACGCCACCGCTCGGCTCGAGCAGGCGCTCTTCGGGCTCAGCGCGGACCTGAAAAGGTCGGTGCCCCTCTTCGCGCCGCGTTACATCGGTCATATGTGTTCGGCCGGCGCGTTTACCGGCACATGTCCATTGATAGCACCCAGCCGGTCCAGACCCGGCAGTTCATCGGCTCGTACACGGCGATCCGGCGCGCCTCACTAGGCGATGCCGCCGCCGCCGATCTCTCCGCCGCGATCGGGGTGCTCCCGGAGACATTTGTACCGGTGGTCACCGATCCGGACAGGCAAACCGACCACGTGTTCCTTATTCGGCACACGCTTATGAATCCGTGGCTGCGCGTCGAGCAGGACGGCAGGAACTTCATCGACCGGTACTGCGAATTCCTGGAAGCCATCATCCGGGAGGAAATCGTCCGCTGAGGCTTCGCTCGCAGCTACCCTGCAAATGCAGACTGCCGGCGCTGTGTGCGCGGCCTGGAGCTCGGCCCGGATACGCTGATGAAGTGAAGCCGCACGATCGGAATCAGCGCCTGTCGCCAGTCGCGGATTGATCCAGGTCAAGACAGCCGGCGTCGCGCAAGCGCAGCATAGGCCGCATGCACCAGGCAGCCATCTTCGATCCCGAGCTTGTGCGGCGCTACGATCGCCCGGGTCCGCGCTACACGTCGTACCCGACCGCGCCGCTGTTCGATGCGGACTTTGGCGAGCCCGAATTTCTCGAGCAGGCGCGGCGCAGCAACCAGGAGCTGATTCCGCGCCCGCTATCGCTGTACGTGCACGTGCCGTACTGCCACAGCCCCTGTTTCTACTGCGGCTGCAACCGGGTCATCACCCGCGATCCCGTTAAAGGCCGCCGCTACCTCGAGCGGCTGCTGTGTGAAATCGAGCTCGTGGCGCCGCTCTTCGACCGCGATCGGCCGGTCGTGCAGCTTCACTTCGGCGGCGGCACGCCAAATTTCCTGGTACCGGAACAGCTCGCGAGCATCGTCGAAAAGCTCGGCGCCCGGTTCAGCTTTGGCGAAGTGTCCGAGCGGGAGTTTTCGATCGAGCTCGATCCACGGCACGTCGATCGCGGCGATATCGCGGCCTACGCACAGGCCGGCTTCAACCGGGCGAGCATCGGCGTGCAGGATTTCGACCCCGACGTGCAGCGCGCCGTCAACCGCGTCCAGAGCGTCGAAGAGACCGCCGCGGTCATTGACGATTGCCGGCAGGCACGGTTTCGCTCCGTCAACGTGGACCTCATCTACGGCCTGCCGCGCCAGACCTGCTCCGGGTTCGAGCGCACGCTGGACACGGTCGTGGACCTTCGGCCCGATCGCCTGGCTGTCTATGGCTATGCTCACCTTCCCGGCCTGTTCAAGGCGCAGCGCCAGATCAGGGCCGAGGACCTCCCGGATGCGGAAACGCGCTTACGGCTGCTCGGCACGGCAGTCGACCGGCTCACGGCAGCGGGCTATTGCTATATCGGCATGGATCACTTCGCGCTGCCCGAGGACGATCTCGCGCTCGCACTGTCGCGGGGTGGGCTGCATCGCAACTTCATGGGCTATACCACCCATGCGGAATGCGACCTCGTAGGGCTCGGCGTAAGTGCCATCAGCCGCATCGGCGACAGCTACAGCCAGAGCCGGCGCGACCTGCCGGAGTGGGAAAATGCCGTCGACGCCGGCAGGCTCCCCGTCTGGCGCGGCCTCGCGCTTACCTTCGACGATGCGCTGCGCGCAGACGTCATCGCGCAGCTCATGTGCCGGGGCGACATCGACATCGAAGCGGTCGAGCGGCGCTTCGGAATCGAGTTCGAAGCTTACTTCGCCGAGGTGCTGTCGCGGCTCCGGAGCCTGGCCGAGGACGGGTTGCTGGTCATGCACCGGTCGCGCATCACCGCCACCCCGCGCGGGCGCTTCCTGCTGCGGATCATCGCCATGTGCTTCGACCGTTATCTCGGGCCAGCGCCCGCTCCGGGCAGCGCGCAGCGATTCTCACAGGCGATTTGAGCAATTGATCGATCCGTGGCCGCGATTCGCTCGATACGGCGCGAATGCGGGGAAACACAACGACGTCGCACAAGAGTACGACGGCTCGGAGGCTCGTCGATAGGCCAGCCGCGCGAGTAGGGTCCTGAGAGAGGAGAGGAATACATGATGATCGCGACCAATCTCGGTTTCCCGCGTATCGGTGCCAGGCGCGAGCTGAAGCAGGCACTCGAGGCGTTCTGGGCCGGCCGCTGCGATGGCGAAGCGCTCGCCGCGAGCGCACGCGTGCTGCGCGTCGCCAACTGGCGGCGGCAGGCGGAGGCGGGCATCAAGCACATCCCGTCGAACGATTTTTCGCTCTACGACCAGGTGCTCGACACGAGCGCCATGCTCGGCGCCGTGCCGCCGCGCTTCGGGTGGTCGGGCGAAACCGTCGGGCTCGAGACGTATTTTGCGATGGCGCGCGGCCAGCCGGGGGCGGCCGCGATGGAGATGACGAAGTGGTTCGATACGAATTACCACTACATCGTCCCGGAGCTGACGCCGGGCCAGCAGTTCCGGCTCGCGTCCACCAAGCCGGTCGACGAGTTCCTGGAGGCGAAGAACCTCGGGATTCTCACGCGGCCGGTCCTGGTTGGTCCCGTCACCTACCTGCTTCTCGCCAAGTCGGCGCCGGGCGCGCCGGACTTTGACCGTTTGGTCCTGCTCGATCGGATTCTTCCTGTCTATGAAGAGGTCCTCCGCCGCCTCGCCGCGGCCGGCGCCGATTGGGTGCAGATCGACGAGCCGGCGCTGGTCCTCGATCTCGACGACAGGACGCAGGAAGCCCTGGCGAGCGCGTACGCGCACCTTGGCTGCGCGGCAGGCGGCCTGCGGCTCCTGGTCGCGAGCTATTTCGGGGGGCTGGGCGACAACCTGGCGACCGCACTTGAGCTGCCGGTCGCGGGTTTGCACCTCGATCTCGTCCGCGCGCCGGATCAGCTCGACGCTGTGCTTGCGTCGGCGCCGATTCCGCCCGTGCTCTCCCTGGGTGTGATCGACGGCCGCAACATCTGGCGCAGCGATCTCGGCGCCGCGCTCATCCTGGTCGACCGGGCGGTCGCCAGGCTCGGACCGGGACGCGTCATGGTCGCGCCGAGCTGCTCACTGATTCACGTGCCGGTCGACCTCGAGAGCGAAACCGGGCTAAACGACGAACTGCGGAGCTGGATGGCTTTCGCGGCCCAGAAGCTCGTCGAGGTCGCGATCGTCGCGCGCGGTGCCGAACAGGGGCCGGCTGCAATCGGCAGTGCGCTGGCCGCCAGCCGCGCCGCCGCGGCGGCCCGGGCCGGCTCGCCCCGCAGCCACGACGCGGCGGTCGCGCGCCGCGCGCGGG
>DASSBS010000098.1:0-9192 GCA_035698445.1 Woeseiaceae bacterium | reverse complement strand
TTCGTCCGCCAAGCTTCGTCCGCCAAGCTTCGTCCGCCAAGCTTCGTCCGCCAAGCTTCGTCCGCCAAGCTTCGTCCGCCAAGCTTCGTCCGCCGAGCTTCGTCCGCCGGCCTTCGGCCCTCAGTCCCCGAGCAGGTCCCGCACCGCCCGCGCGTCGGCGCGGCGCATCGGCTTGCCGTCGATCGGGCTGATGGGCGCCTGGCGCACGCCGTCGACCGGGAACACCGTCGCCTCCACCGCCGATTCCTCGTGCATGAAGCGCAGGCCCGCGTAGGTTTCCGCGCGGTCGCGGCGGCTTTTGAGGCGCCGCTCGAACAGCCGGTAGGGCACGCGCTGCTCGTCGAGTTTCATCATCACCTGCTCGAACGTATCGGAAAAGACGTGCAGGTTGATCGCTGAATGGGAGCCGGCGGTGCCGTGCAGCACGGGACCGACGAGGCGCGGCGTGAACGGCGCGAGCAGCTCCATCGCGGAGAGCGCGGCGGCACGGAGCTGCGCCAGGAGGTCGAGATGGCACTCCCGCCCGAAGAGCTGCAGGTGCTCGCTGACGGCACGCTCGATCTCGCTGTTGCCCGGCAGCGCGCCGCGCGCGCTCATGCCGAGCCGCTCGGCGGCTTTGTGCTTGGCGACCCGGTAATCCTGGATTCCCTGTTCCACGATGATGCGCGCCGCCTCCTGCGCCAGCACCTCCCGCGCGCGGTCGAATCCCCCGGTCGTTTTTCTTCCCATCAGAAAATCGGCTCGGCCGCCTCCTCGTCCCCGCTCTGGTTGAAGATGTCGCGGTGCTCGTCGGAGTACTCGCACTCCGGCTCGTGGCCGACGCGGAATATCTCGAACATGACGTTGTCGGCCGGATCGGCGGCCGTGGCCGGGCAGCCGGTCTTCTTGTTGATCTTCACCGACGTCATGCCCTCCGGCATCGGCAAGGCGGACGGCGGCACGCCGTCCAGCGCTACCGCCATGAAGTCGATCCACAGCGGCAGCGCGGTCCGCGATCCCTGCTCGCCGGGGCCGAGCGGCTTCGGATCGTCGTAGCCCACCCACGTGACCACCGACAGCATGCTGTTGAAGCCCGCGAACCAGGCGTCCCGCTGGTCGTTCGAAGTTCCGGTCTTGCCGGAGAGATCGCTGCGCCCGAGCTGGCGCGCGCGCCGGCCCGTGCCGCGCCTGATCACGTCATGCATCATGTCCTGGATCAGGTAGGCGTTCTGCGCCGAGATCACGCGCGGAGCGAGATGGACGTCCTCGAAGAGCTGCGGCGCTTCGTTTGCGTCCGGGCGGTACGACGTGCCGAGCTCGGCCATCTGTTCGAGCGGCATCGGGAGCCCGGCCTCACCGCCGTATTGCGGCGCGCCTTCCGCATCCGACATGGCCACCGTCTGCAGCAGGTCCCCGGACGGTTCCCTGCGCCGGCGCGCGTCCTCGTCGACCTCGCATCGCCGGCAGACGACCGCCGGGTCGGCGCGATAGAGGGCCTTGCCTTCGGCATTGAAGATCGCCTGGATGATGTAGGGCTCCACGGCATAGCCGCCGTTGGCAAAGGTGGCGTATGCCTGCGCCATGTCGAGCGGCGTCGCGTTGCCGCCGCCCAACGCGAGCGAGCCGTTGTACGGCAGCGCGGCGCCGCCGAAACCGAACTTCGCGATGTGCCGCACGGCGTTGCCGATACCGGTCTTGTTCAGGAGCAGGCGCACCGTCGCGAGATTCAGCGAGTGCACCAGTGCCTCGCGCAGCCGCTGCGCGCCATAGAAGCGGCCGGTGTAGTTGAGCGGCCGCCACACGGCTTCCAGCTCGGACGAGCGGATGAATACCGGCGCGTCGAGCAGGATGGTGGCCGGCGTGTTGCCCTGCTCCAGCGCCGCGGAATAGATGAACGGCTTGAACGCCGAGCCCGGCTGCCGGGCCGCCTGGGTCACGCGGTTGAACTTGCTGATGGAGTAATCGAAGCCGCCGGAGAGGCTCGTGATCGCGCCGTCCATCGGGTCGACCGACACGACCGCCGCCTGCGCTTCCGGCACCTGCGCCAGCGCCCAGATGCCGCCGGTCGTCGGCATCACGTAGATAATGTCGCCCGGCGACAGCACGTCCGCCACGGTCTCGGGAGCGGGCCCGGTGTTCGCCTGGTCGATGTAGGGGCGCGCCCACGAGATGCCGTGCCACGGGAGCGTGAGCGGCGTGCCGTCCTGCAGGGCGACGGACGCGCTGTTGTCCTCGTGCAGGGCGGTGACCATGGCGACGGACAGGCCGCCGGGATTGCCGTACTCGGAAAGCTGCAGCCGGAGTGCTTCCGGCCACTCGTTGAACGGCTGCGCGAGCTGTGCGGGCGCGACGTCGACATGCGTGATCGGGCCGCGATAGCCGCGCCGGCGGCTGAACTCGAGCAGGCCGTTTCTAAGGGCGTAATTCGCCGCCGCCTGCAGTTTCGAATCGAGCGACGTCACCACTTTGAACCCGGAGGAATAGGCGGCTTCGAGGCCGTACCGGTCGATCATCTCGCGGCGCACCATCTCGGCGACGTAGGGCGCTTCGAGCTCGGTCGCGGTGCCGTAGAGGCGCGACTCCACCGGGTAATCCATTGCCCGCTCGAACTCGGCATTGTCGATGAAATCGAGCTCGTGCATGCGCCGCAGCACGTAATTCCGGCGCACCCGCGCATTCTTGGGGCTGTAAACCGGGTTGTAATAGGACGGCGCGGGCAGGACACCGGCGAGCGTCGCCGCCTCCGCAATGTTGATCTCCTGCAACCCCTTGTCGAAATAGGCTTGCGCCGCCGCGGCAACGCCATAGGAACGCTGGCCGAAGAACATCTTGTTCACGAACAGCGCGAAGATCTCCTGTTTCGAAAACTCCTGCTCGATCTTCCAGGCGAGGAAAGCTTCCCGCAGCTTGCGCGCCAGGGTCACGTCGAGGCTCAGGAAGTAATCGCGGGCGAGCTGCTGCGTGATGGTGCTGCCGCCGCCGCTCGCCTCGATGGAACCCGTGCGGAGCCAGCCCCAGGCGGCGCGCAGGATGCCGCGGTAGTCGACGCCGGGATGTTCGAAGAAGCGCTGGTCCTCGGCGGCGATGAACGCGTCGATCACGAACTGCGGCAGCTCGTCGTAGGTGACCAGGGTCCGCTTGCGTTCGCCGATCTCCTCGATCAGGCGGCCGTCGCGGCTGTAGATCCGGAGCGGGATCTGCAGCGGGATCTCGCGAATGGTATCCGCCGCCGGCAGACCCGGCGCGACGTAATACCAGGCGCCGATCACCGCCGCCGCAAGGCCCAGTGTGCCGGCCGCGCCGAGCCCCGTGGCGAGGGCCAGCCATCTCAGCCAGCTTCGCCTTGCACGCCCCTCCGGCCGTGCGCCTCGTTGTTCGCTTCCGTTCAGCATCCTGGCTGCCTGTCCGTCCATCGGGTCATTGGAACTGCTCCGCGCCCTCGATGATATGACAGTACAGGTCGCGCGGAAGAAAGTTCAGAATGATAGCCAGCAAGCACGCATGTGTCAGCGTAAGGTTTCCGCGACATCTGCCGGTCGACGGCCGCATGGAAAGCTGCAATGATACGCGACGCGCAGGCAAGCGACGGCAGGCAGCGCCGCTCGCCGCGGGGATGGGCCCCCGCCGGCGAGGTGCAAGCGAACCTGTCGCGAGCGGCTCGCTGCCGCGCCGGACCGGGGAGTCCGGCAGGGGGAATTCTTTAGTCTTAAGCCAACCAGTTCACGGAATGCCCGCTGACACCGGCATTACCATACGTTTCGCTGGATCGTGAATAAAGTCACGTTTTATTTAACATTTTGTTGATATATAGTTAAATCGCTTTGTTCAGGCCCAGACTATAATCGGCGCGCAATACGCTGTCTTAGAAGGAAAAACACGTGCTGTTCGGGAAAAAGACCGTGCCACTGCTGGGCCTCGATATCACGACCTCTTCGGTCAAGCTGATCGAGCTTTCGCAAAGCGGCAAGCGCTTCCGGGTGGAGTCCTACGCCGCGGAACCCACGCCGCCGAGCTCGGTGAACGAAAAAGCCATCGTCGACGCCAAGGCGGTCGGTGAGGCCATTCGCCGCGCGGTGAAGCGTTCGGGCGCCAGGGCGACCGACGTGGCCGTCGCCATCAGCGGCGACGCGGCCATCACTAAAATCATCCAGATGCCCTCGAGCCTGTCGGAGCGCGACCTGGAAGGCCAGGTCGAGATCCAGGCGGACCAGTACATCCCCTTCCCGATGGAAGAGGTGAGCTTCGACTACGAGATCGTCGGGCCGAACGCCAACGACCCGGAGTTGATGGACGTGCTGCTGGTCGCGACCCGCACCGACAACGTCGAGCAGCGCCAGGCCGCGGTGCACGCCGCGGGCCTGCACGCGCAGATCGTCGACGTCGAGGCGTTTGCGCTGGAGAACGCCTGCCAGCTTCTTTCCCACCAGATTCCGGACGGCGGCATGGGGCAGTCGGTGGCGATCGTCGACATCGGCGCGAGCAGCACGACCTTTTCCGTGCTCGCCGATCTGAAAGTGGTCTACACCCGGGACTTCGCCTTCGGCGGCCAGCAGCTCACCGAAGAGATCATGCGCACCTACGGGCTCAGCATGGAAGACGCGGGCCGCGCGAAGAAGCAGGGTGGGCTGCCGAGCAACTACCAGCCGGAAGTGCTGGAGCCGTTCGTCGACGACATGACCCAGCAGGTCAGCCGCTCGCTCCAGTTCTACCTTGCGTCCGGCGGCGGCCGCGAGCAGCCGGACATGATCCTCGTCTGCGGGGGTTGCGCGAACATCCCCGGCATCGCGGACGTCATTTCCAGCCGGGTCGGCATCCCGACGGAAGTCGGCGACCCGCTCGGCCAGATGAAAATTTCGTCCAGGGCGAAGTCGCAGGGCGTGCACAAGGATTCGACCGCGCTGCTGACCGCCTGCGGACTGGCTCTCAGGAGTTTTGATTAATGGCGCCGGAGACAAAACTCCGCGGCCGGAATTACACCTTTATTCACGAGACAGCACACTATGCCACGCATTAACCTGCTCCCCTGGCGAGAAGAAGAGCGCAAGAAGCGCCAGCGCGACTTCATGGTCGCGATGGGCGGCGCTGTCGCCGCCGCCGTCCTGGCGGTCGTGCTGACGATGTTGGCCTACGGCCGCATGATCGATGACCAGAACGCGCGGAACGCGCGGCTCACGGCCGAGATCGCCGTGCTCGACCAGAGCATCAAGGAGATCGACGGGCTGGAAGCGAAGAAAGCGCGGCTGCTCGCGCGCATGGAAATCATCGAGGAGCTGCAGAAGAGCCGGCCGGAGATCGTCCACCTGTTCGACGAGATCACCCGGCAGCTCCCGGAGGGCGTGCACCTGACCGGCGTCAAGCAGAACGGCTCGACGGTCCAGATGACGGGTGTGGCGCAGTCCAGCACTCGCGTCTCGGCCCTCATGCGGCGTATCGACGGTTCCGAATGGCTGGCCGACCCGAACGTGGAAGAAATCCAGACCACGGATCGCGGACCGGCGCGGCAAAGCACTTTCACCGTCACGATGCACCAGGTCAGCCGTGACGACGAGACGGCGGAGGACGCGGGATGAACGTCATCGAAGAGCTCCAGAGCCTGGACGTCAACGACGTCGGCCGCTGGCCCTTCGCCTTCCGGGTGGCGGTGATCGCGCTCGTGTTCGTGATCGTGCTCGGCATCGGCGTCTGGCTCACCATCATCAAGGACCGCGCACCTCAGCTCGCGCGCGCGGAGCAGGAAGAGCAGACCTTGCGCGTGGCATTCGAGAACAAGCAGCGCAAGGCCGCGAACTACGATGCCTACAAGGCGCAGCTCGCCGAGATCGAGCAATCCTTCGGCACCATGCTGCGGCAGCTCCCGGGCGAAACGGAAATTCCGAGCCTGATCGTGGATATCTCGCAGACGGGCCTCGCCGCGGGGCTGCAGGAGAAGCTGTTCCAGCCGCTGGCCGAGATCCCGAAGGATTTCTACGCGGAGAAGCCGATCAAGATCATCCTCTCCGGCGGCTATCACGAGATCGCGAACTTCGTCAGCGGGGTGGCGGCGCTGCCGCGCATCGTGACCCTGCACGACATCAGCATCACCCCCGAGAACAAGGACAGCTACGACCAGCTTTCCATGGAGGTGACCGCGAAGATCTATCGCTACCTCGAACAGGGGTCGGGAACGCAGGGGGCAGGACAACAATGAACGCTGCCATGAGATGGATGGCGCTGCCGGTGCTCGCCGTGGCCGTCCTGGGGGTTTCAGGCTGCTCGGCCGACATGGACGACCTCGACGCCTACATCAATGAAATCAAGGCGCGCCCGGGCGGCCGCATCGAGCCGTTGCCGGAAATCACGCCCTACGAAGTGTTCACCTACGTGGCGGACACGGAGGGTTATCGCTCGCCGTTCATGCCCGACGCACCCCAGGCGGCGGCCGGCGGGCCGGGCAGCACGGCGCGCCCGGACCGCGACCGCAGCCGCGAGTTCCTCGAGCAGTTCCCGCTCGATACGCTGCAGATGGTGGGCACCCTCGAAGTCGGCGACACGACTTACGGGCTCGTGCAGACGAAGGACGGGCTCATTCACCGGGTCGTGCCCGGCAACTACATGGGCCAGAACGACGGCCGCATCGTTGCCATCACGGATTCGGAAATCAAGGTAGTAGAGATCATATCGGACGGAATCGGCGGATACCTCGAGCGCGAGGCCGCAGTCAGTCTTTCCGACTGACGGGTATTTGGGGAGTACTAGCAATGACGCTCAAACTCAGGCCGGCGACCGGCACAGCTTTCGGCCGCCCGGTGATGCGGGTGGCCATACTGGCGCAAGCGCTGCTCATGTTTGCAGGCCTCGCCGCGCATGCGCAGGAAGCGAACCGCCTCCAGGACATCCAGGTGCAGAGCCTGCCCGGACAGCGGGTGCAGCTCAAGCTCATCACCACCGGGACGGCGCCGGAGCCGCTCTCGTTCACGATCGAGAATCCGGCGCGCATCGCGCTGGACCTGCCCGAGACCTCGCTCGGGCTCACCTCGCGGCGCCGCGACGTGAACATCGGTCCGCTGGACACGGTGCTGACCGCGGAGGCGAACGGCCGCACGCGCGTGGTGCTGAATCTCGACGAAATGGTCCCCTACGACACGCGCCGCAGCGGTAACACGATCACCATCACGCTGGGTCCCGATGCCGCGATGGCGGACCGGGCCACCTTCCCCAGTGCCGAACGCAACGAGCCGCGCTCTTACGCGGCGAGCGGCGACAGCCGGGTCACCAACGTCGATTTCCGGCGTACGCGTGACGGCGGCGGGCGGGTCATCGTGACGTTGTCCGACCCCTCGACGGCGGTCGACATCCGCCAGGAAGGCGGCCGGGTCGTCGCCGTGTTCCAGGACACGACGCTGCCGGAAGAGCTGATGCGCCGGCTGGACGTCACCGATTTCGCCACCCCGGTCACGACGGTCGACACGATGCGGACCAACGGCGACACGCGGGTCGTGATCTCGGCGGAGGGCGACTACGAGCAGCTAGCCTACCAGTCCGACAACGAGTTCACGATCGAGGTGAACCCGGCGCCGGAAGAGACCATGCAGTCGAGCCTCTTTTCGGAAAGCAAGGAATACACCGGCGAGCGCCTGACCCTGAACTTCCAGGACATCGAGACGCGCGCGGTGCTGCAGTTGCTGGCGGAAACGTCCGGCAAGAACATCGTCGTCTCGGACTCGGTGCAGGGCAACGTCACCCTGCGCCTGCGCAACGTTCCGTGGGACCAGGCGCTCGACATCGTCATGACCACCAAGGGCCTGGACATGCGCCAGAACGGCAACGTCATCATGGTGGCGCCGGCCGAGGAGATCGCCGCGCGCGAAACGGCCGATCTCGAAGCCCGGCAGGCGATCAGGGAGCTGGAACCGCTCTATTCCGAGTTCATCCAGGTCAACTATGCCAAGGCCAGCGATCTCGCCGAGCTGATCAGCAGCGGCGAAGGGCAGAATTCGCTCCTGTCGGATCGCGGCACGGTATCGGTGGACGACCGCACGAATACGCTGCTGGTGCAGGACACCGCTTCGCAGCTCCAGGAAATCCGGCGCCTCGTCGAGACGCTCGACATCCCGATCCGCCAGGTGCTGATCGAGGCCCGGATCGTCATCGTCAACGACGACATCTCGCGCGATCTCGGCGTGCGCCTGGGGCTCACCATGTTCGAGGCGAACAGCTCGGACGGCGTGACCGTATTTTCGGGCACGGGGACGGGCACCGACGCGATGATCGGCTCGGCGCTGGACAACCTCGCCGACCCGGACAACGGCACGATCTTCCCGATCCAGTTGCCGACCCTCGACAACCGCTACAACGTCAACGTGCCGATCTCCAACGCCGCCGGCCGCTTCTCGCTTGCACTGCTCGAATCCGACTACCTCGTGGATCTCGAGCTGACTGCACTGGAAGCCGAGGGGCGCGGCGAGATCGTCTCGACGCCGCGGGTCATCACGGCGAACCAGACGGAGGCGCGCATCGAGCAGGGTGTCGAGATCCCGTACCAGGAATCGGCGTCGTCCGGCGCCACGACGACACAGTTCAAGAAGGCGGTCTTAAGTCTTTCCGTGACGCCGCAGATCACGCCGGACAACAACATCATCATGGACCTCCTGGTGAGCAACGACACGGTCGGCGACCTGGTCTCGAGCGCTACCGGCGGCTCGGTGCCGAGTATCGACACCCGCGAGGTGGAAACGCAGGTGCTGGTCGGCGACGGCCAGACGGTTGTCCTCGGCGGAATCTACGAGACGGAGCGGCGCGAAACCGTCACCAAGGTGCCGCTGCTGGGCGACATCCCCGCGCTGGGCAACCTGTTCAAGTCGCGGCAGACCGTCTCCAACAAAGCCGAGCTCCTGATCTTCGTCACACCGAAGATCCTCGAGGAAGGCTCGAACATCTACTAGGCACTTTCGCCAATCGCCCGCGAGACGGCTCCTGCGGCTCATTTTGAGCCGCGGGAGCGCGGAGCGCCAGGGATGGCGCGAAGGCAGATCATGCAGGAGCAATCATCTGCCATAGCGGCGATTCGCACGTAAAATCTGCAGTACACATGAACTATCCGGGCAACCTCTTCCTCGTCGGCCCCATGGGCGCCGGCAAATCCGCCGTGGGCCGGCAACTGGCCAGGTTGCTGCATCTCGACTTTTTCGACAGCGACGAGGAGGTCGAGAAGCGCACGGGGGTCGACATCGCTTT
>DASSBS010000097.1:0-5579 GCA_035698445.1 Woeseiaceae bacterium | reverse complement strand
TCGTCGAGCACGGCGAGGTCACGTTCGCGCGCGGCTTCGGCGTGCGCAAGCTCGGCGAGCCCGACAAGGTCGACGCCGACACGATCTTCCCGACGGGCTCCACGGGCAAGGCATTCACCGTGGCGGCGCTGGCTGTGCTGGTCGACGAAGGCAAGATCGAGTGGGACGACCCGGTGATCGAGCACATGCCGTGGTTCAAAATGTACGACCCGTGGGTCACGCGCGAGATCACGATTCGCGACCTGCTGGTGCACCGCAGCGGCCTCGGCCTCGGCGCGGGCGACCTCCTGTTCGTGCCGCGCGCCAGCCTTTCCCGGCGGGAGAGCGTGGAACGGCTGCGCTACATCAAGCCGGAGACGAGCTTCCGCAGCGCTTATGCCTACGACAACATCCTCTACATGGCCGCGGGCCAGCTCATCGAGGAAGTGACCGGGCGCACCTGGGAGGAATTCGTCGCGGAAGAAGTACTGGCGCCCGCCGGCATGGTGAATTCCACGACGACGCTCGAGGACCGCTTCGGCAACCCGAACCGCGCGTGGCCGCACGCGCGGCTGAACGGCGCCTTCCGCGGCGTCGGCGACCAGGAACCGCTGGACGAGCGCGACACGCTGGGCCGCAACGCCGCGCCGGCCGGCGGCATCGCCAGCAGCGCGAACGACATGGCGCGATGGATGCTGATCCAGCTCGCACAGGGGCGGTTGCCGGACAGCGACGAGCGCCTGTGGAGCGAAGAACAGGCGCGCGAGATGTGGACGCCGGTCACGATCATGCCGATCCACGGGTACCCGGGCGCCCTCGCGGCGTTGACGCCGAACTTCTCGAACTACGCGCTGGGCTGGAACGTGCAGGATTACCGCGGCGTCAAGCTCGTGCGCCACGGCGGCGCCGTGTTCGGGGTGCAGACACTGGTGGCGCTGATCCCGGAGAAGGACGTCGGCCTGTTCCTCGTCATCAACTCCGAGGACGGCGAGGCGCTGCTCGGCCTTGGCTGGGAGCTCATCGACCATTACCTCGGCGCGCCGCGTGCCGACTGGCCGGCGAAATTCGTGGCGTTCGTCAAGGAACGTGACGCCGCGGCGCTCAAGGCGTTCAAAGCCGAGACCGCGGACCCGGCCGACGTGGGGCCGTCACTACCGCTCGAGGGTTACGCCGGCGAGTACGCCGATCCCTGGTACGGGCCGATCGGCATCACGCTCACTGATGGCCAGCTCGTGCTCGACTTCCGGCAGACGCCCCGCATGACGGGGAAGCTGGAGCACTGGCAGTACGATACCTTTCGCACCCGCTGGGACGACCAGACCATCGAGCCGGCCTACGTGACGTTCGCCCTGGACGCGGAGGGCGATGTCGCCGGCATCACCATGCAAGCGGTCTCGCCGCTGGCCGACTTCAGCTACGACTACGACGACCTGCACTTCACCCCGGTTGCGGACTGACGAAAAGCACTGTTGCGACGACGGCTACCGCGGAAGATCACTCGGCAGTGGTGAGCGATTTGCGCCTCGGCCGGCCGCGGGGGCGATGGCGCGAAGCGGGTGCGGGCATCGCGGTGTAGTTCGCCGCCTGTTCCGAAACTTCAGTGGTGAATGGGTTGCGAACCGTAACGCCACCGCAGCTCCAGCCATCCTGAAGATCCTCGGTCAGCAGCAAGTCACAGTTCTGGAGCTGGGCAGCGGCGACGATCATCGAATCCCACCAGCTCAGGCGATGGCGATGCTCGACGTCGCGCGCGCGCAGCAGCAGGTCGCCGTCCACCGGTTGCGGATCCCAGGCGAGCAGCGCGCGCACGTCCGCCCATGCGTCCGGCGGAGGCATGCCGGGATCGAGCTTTCGAGTGACCGTGACGTAATACTCGCTCAAGACCTGCATGCCGGTGCGGCCGCGCTGGCTTATCCACAACTCCTCGAGCCATCGCTCCGCTACCGGTTGCTTCCCGGGTTCGCTGCCGTCGCGAGCGTAGACGAAAACGTTGGTATCAACGAAGACCATGGCGGTCATGAACCTCGTCCCGCGACGGGTAGCCTGAATCGCCCTGTTTCAGCGGGACGGGTTCCCTGGAAAGGTACTGGCGCATGGCGCGTTCGTACTCGCGGGACTGGCGCATGGTCTTCTCGAGCAGTTGCCCGACGAAGCGGGACAGGCTGATATTCCTGCGGGCAGCGTGCTCCCGGGCCCAGGCAGCGGCTTTCTCGTCCAGGGTGATCGTGATATTTTTCATTTGCGCGATAATAACACGAATTTCGTGTATTAAGCGCGCGCGGAGAACTGCGGGAGCAAGATTGGGCGACTCTCGCCGGTGCCGTGTGGCCGGCAATGCTTATCATTCAGGAAATCCCTCCGCGGAGGTGGCGGCGTACCCCCACCAGCCGGTGAGCCGCGTCTGCGGCTCGTGCTCCCGCAGGTGCTTCCGGCTCCAGCTCGCGAATTCCTCCATGTCCAGCCCCGACGGCGGCTGCCAGGACGGCTTTCGCAGGTAGTGCCAGACGTACTCTTCCAGATAGCCCGCGGCCTGCACGCCCCGGAGCTGGTCGAGATAGCCGCCGGCACCGGCGGCATCGCGCTGTTCGGCCCAGGTGTCGAGCAGGTGCTCGCGCGCGGTCAGCTCACAATCGAAGGACGTCGCCCGCGCCGGGTTGTCGCCGCCGAGCTTGAGCTGGCAGACGCTGCGCGCCAGGCTGTAGCGGACCCAGCTCTGCAGGACGGGGTCGGAATCGTGCAGCGCCCGCTCGGCGAGATAGAAGGTATCCCCGTCGGTGACGCCGTCCCGCAGGTAGATCTCGCCGTCGCAGGCGCCAAGCATCAATCCCATGGCGGCGTAGCCCAGAAAGCGACAGACCATCGACGTCTCCCGTGCCGAGGAACCCAGCATACGCCAACCGGTAGCCTCTTAATACGAATGCTTCTCATTCAGGAAACGTTTCCGCGGAGCGCCTGAGGCGGCGGGCCGCTGCGTTATGATGCGCCGGAACGTTCCCCTGGAGTCCTGTTGAAAGTCAGCTTCATCATCCTGGCCGCGGGCCAGGGCACGCGCATGCGTTCGGCCGTCCCGAAGGTGCTGCATACGCTGGCGGGCAAGCCGTTGCTGCAGCACGTCGTCGACTGTGCCCTTGCCGCCGGTGCGGATGAGGTCTGCGTCGTGCACGGCCACGGCGGCGAGGTCGTCAAGGCCGCTTTCGCCGGCCAGCCGATCCGCTGGGTCCACCAGGCCGAGCAACTCGGCACGGGGCATGCGGCGCAGCTCGCGACCGCCGGCACGCCCGAGGCGAACCGGGTGCTGATCCTCTTCGGCGACGTGCCGCTGCTCGAGCCCTCCACCTTGCGACGACTGCTGGAGACCGGGAACGAAGGCGACCTCGCGCTGCTGACCGTCGACATGGACGACCCGACGGGCTACGGCCGCATCGTCCGCGATAACGGCCGGCTCGTCCGAATCGTCGAGCAGAAGGACGCGAGCCCGGCGGAGCAGGCGATCACGGAGATCAACACCGGCGTCCTGCGCGCGCCGGCCGGCAAGCTGAAACAATGGCTGAGCCGGCTCGACAGCAATAACAGCCAGGGCGAGTATTACCTCACCGACGTCATCGCCATGGCCGTGGCCGAGGGCGTCGCGGTGCACGGCGTCAAGGCCGGAGACTGGAAGGAAGTCATGGGCATCAACGACAGGAAACAGCTCGCGGAAGCCGAGCGCGCGCTGCAGCAGCGGCGCGTCGAGGCACTGATGGAGCAGGGCGTCGGCTTCGCGGACCCGGCGCGGGTCGACATCCGCGGCACGCTCACCTGCGGCACGGACGTTTTCATCGACGCGAACGTCGTGTTCGAGGGCGAGGTGACGCTAGGCGACAACGTGACGGTGGAATCCTGCAACCTGGTCCGCGACAGCTCCTTCGGCGCAGGGACGGTCATCCACCCGCATTGCCACATCGAGAAAGCCGTCACCGGCGCGAAGTGCGAGATCGGCCCCTTCGCGCGGCTTCGGCCGGGCGCCGAGCTCGAGGACAAGGTCAAGATCGGCAACTTCGTGGAAGTGAAGAAGAGCACGATCGCGCACGGCAGCAAGGTCAACCACCTGTCCTACATCGGCGATACCACCATCGGCACCGGCGTCAACGTGGGCGCCGGCACCATCACCTGCAACTACGACGGCGCCAACAAGTACCGCACGGTCATAGGCGACAACGCCTTCATCGGCTCGGGCGTCGAGCTCGTGGCGCCGGTGGAGATCGGCGCCGGCGCGACCATCGGCGCGGGCTCCACTATCACCAAGCCCGCCCCGGCGGAGGAGCTCACCGTCGCCCGGGCCCGCCAGGTAACGATCGAGGGCTGGAAGAAACCGGTCAAAAAGCCGGCGTAGGAGCCCGTCTGGTGCCGGGTCGGACTTTCGTACTTGTTGCCCCGCCGTCTGCGGAATGACGTAACGTAATCGCAATAAGTACGAAAGTCCGACCCGGCACCTTTACCCGCCACCCCCGATTTTTGAGACAATCACCACAAACCGTAACAACCGCCGGTAGCCTCCCAGGCTCCCGGTCCCAAGGAGAGACCCTCTCACACATGTGTGGAATCGTAGGCGCGGTCGCCGAAAGAAACGTCGTACCGATATTGATGGAAGGCCTGCGGCGCCTCGAATACCGCGGCTATGACTCCGCCGGCATCGCCGTGATGAACGGCGAAGCGGTGACCCGCGTGCGCCGACTCGGCAAGGTGCAGGAGCTGCAGAACGCGCTCGACGCCGATCCGCTGAAAGGTTTTACCGGCATCTCGCACACCCGCTGGGCGACCCACGGCGTGCCCAGCGAGAATAACGCGCACCCGCACATGTCGCGCGACGACATCGCGATCGTGCACAACGGCATCATCGAGAACTTCGAGGAGCTGCGTAACGGCCTCAGGGAGAAAGGTTACGAGTTCGAATCGGAAACCGACACCGAAGTCGTTGCCCACCTCGTTCGCGACCATCTCGAGAAAACCGGCGAGCTCACGTCGGCGGTGCAGGCAACCGTCGCCGAGCTCGAAGGCGCCTACGCGCTGGCGGTGATGTCCCGCAGCGACCCGCACAAGCTGGTGCTGGCGCGCGCCGGCTGCCCGGTGGTGGTCGGTCTCGGTCTCGGCGAGAACTTCGTCGCCTCGGACGTGGCCGCGCTGCTGCCGGTCACCCGTCTGTTCATGTTCCTCGACGAAGGAGACGTCGCCGTCGTCGAGCGCGGGCGCGTCACCGTCTACGGCAGTAATGGCGAAGAAGTCGAGCGGCCGGTGAAGGAAAGCGAGCTGACGGCGGACGCCGCCGAGCGCGGCAACTTCCGCCACTTCATGCAGAAGGAGATCCACGAGCAGGCGCGGGCGGTCGGACGCACGCTGGAAGAGCGCATCGCCAACGGCCGCGTGCTGGACGTGGCATTCGGTCCGGCTGCGAACGCGGTATTCGATCGGACGCGCGGCGTGCACATCGTGGCCTGCGGCACCAGTTACCACGCCGGTCTCGTCGCCCGTTACTGGATCGAGCAATTGTGCCGGCTGCCCTGCACGGTCGAGATCGCGAGCGAGTACCGCTACCGCTCGCCCGTGGTCCCCGAGAACACCCT